>JBEKOA010000014.1:0-46561 GCA_049522255.1 Occallatibacter sp. | reverse complement strand
TCGTGCTTTCGGTGATTGACCAGCGGCCGGGCACATCGCAAACTTAAGAAGCTGGCAGAGTCTGCTTGCGCGAGGTGATCCACAATGAGTACGAATCCCCCTCCGGGTTATGGTCCAGGTCCGGGTGGCGTTGGCAGCCGCATTGAAGAGGCCGTCGAGTTGATCGAGATGGAACTGCGCCACGCCATCGCCTACGTGAATGATGCGGTGGTTCCGCAGGTGCGCAAGGAGTCGATCTCCGCGCTGCGCACCGTGTCTGACAAACTGCGCGAGTTGGCCGACCGCTTTGAGCGGGATAGAGGACCGCGGCTCTGATGAGCTTATGCCAGCCGAAGTTCAATGTTTCCCAGGTCCCAAGATTGGGACCTGGGGCACCCATTCGAGTGACGTGGGCCGGACTGGTGCTCGTGCTTGTCCTTGCGTCCGGTTGCGGACATAAGGAAGCTCGTACTCCACTGCCTGCGCCGCAAGCTGCGCCGCCGCCTGTTCAGACCCAGGCCACTCTACCTGCGAGCGGTACCGCGCCCACCGCGCGTATTGCACCGACTCCGGCGCCGCCCGGCGGAGTGAGCGACGAGGATCTCGACTTCATCAACACCCACAAACCGATTCTGATTGAGGAAGGTCTGGCGACCTGGTACACAGCGCCTTACAAGGGCCGCAAAGCAGCCAACGGCCAGCTCTTCAGCGACCATGCGCTGACCGCCGCAAATCGCACGCTGCCTATGGGCTCGCTGATCGTGGTCACAAATTTGAAGACCGGCCAATCGAGCGCTATGCGCATTACCGATCGCGGGCCATTTACCGAGGACCGGATTCTCGATCTGACGATCGCCTCGGCCAAGGCGACAGGCGTCTATCGAAGCGGCCTCACTCGCGTGCGGATGGAGGTCTACCGCAGCCCCAAGCCGATCGATAGTGGCGGGCGCTGGTGTGTGCAGATCGGCGCATTCAAGAGCGAACATAAGGCCAGGAAGCTCAAGGCGCAACTCGTGCGCAAGTATCCTGAAGCAAGCGTCATTGAGTTTCCCGGTGAAGAGAGTTACTGGGTGCGCATTCGTCCGCAGGGCGACGACCGCGAGCAGGCCACGCTGATTGCACGCCGTCTGCGGCCCGCCGAGGGCGAGGCCTATCTGACGCGGCTCGATTAGTGTCTCTGTAGAATGAACGCATGACTGGCCACATTGGAATCGTTGCCTGCTCCGCTGAGGGCGCATCTCTTTGCTACCGCACCATCTGTGCCGAAGGCGCGCAGCTTCTTGGACCCCACGATCATCCCGAAGTATCCATGCACACGTACTCCCTCGCCGAGTACATGCGATGCGTCTATCGCGGCGACTGGCAAGGCGTTGGTCAATTGATGCTCTCGTCCGCCGAAAAGCTGGCTAAAGTCGGCGCAGATTTCCTCATTTGTCCCGACAATACGATCCATCAGGCGCTGCCTTACGTTGAGTCGCAATCGCAGTTGCCCTGGCTGCACATTGCCGAGGTCGTTGCCGACCGGGCCGCCGGGATGGGGTTCCGGCGCCTCGGCCTGACCGGAACCCGCTGGCTGGTCAATAGCGCAGTCTACCCGGAAAAGCTGGCGGCGCACGGTCTGACATGGATGCGCCCGGAGGAAAGCGAACGCGAAGAGATCAATCGCGTCATCTTTGAGGAATTGGTTTATGGCGTTTTCAAGCCTGAAGCACTGGTGTACTTTCAGCGCGTCATTGGTCGCATGAAAGACGAAGGCTGCGACGCCGTCGTGCTCGGTTGCACCGAGATTCCACTGATCGTCGACGACTCAAACTCGCCGCTGCCGACGCTCGATTCCTCACGCTTGCTTGCGCGGGCTGCTCTGCGCCGCGCAGTGGAAGGCAGCTAAATCTATTCCGGCGGGGGATAGAAAGGCAGCTTGTCATTCTTCTCGTTGGCGCGGCGGATGGTCACGTCATCGATCAGCAATGCCGGAGCCAGCACCGTCTCCGGTACTTCACTGAAATAGTTGTTGACGTGCAGGTCTTTGCCCGCGGCCTCGACGCTTGAGCGTAACGCGCGTTGGTCCAGATCCTCGATTGTCGCTCCGCGCACCAGTTCGCGCTTGCCGGTTGGCGAACCATCCGGGGTGACGCGATAGAGGAGTCTGGGCAGCACTTTGCCACCCATCGTGGCCACGTAATAGACGCTCTTCAAGTCGCGGTCTTTGGCCATCGAGAGCAGCTTCGCGTTCATATCGCTGTCGCTCAATCCGTCCTTGGCGGTCACTTTGAGCACACCGATCGACGGCCTGGGGGGCCCTGAGACTCCGGCGCGTCCGTGGCCGTTTGAGTTGGGAAAGTCGCGCACCGGCTCGCGGCCAATCAGATAATTCTCCAGCTTGCCATCGCTGACCAGTTTGACGGTCTGCGCCGGAACGCCCTCGTCGTCGATCTCGTATGCGCCGAGCAAGGCCTTGCCGTCGTAGCTTTTAAGGCTCGGATCGTCGACCACGTCAAGGAACTCGGGCAGCACGCGAGCGTGATAGCTGGAGGCGAACGGCCCATTGGTGCGCGCCTCAGTTCCGAGTTTTGGCCGAGTGGCTGTGAACCCATTGGCCAGCAGGGCGTGGATTGCATGGCCGCTGGAACCGGAGCTCAACAGCACCGGCCCGTGATACTCTTCCTCGACCAGCGGCGCTTTGCGCAATTCGCCGAGCGTGCCGATCAACTTCACGATGTCTTTTTCAAAGAGATCGCGCGAGTCAAGATCAGAGAGTGTTGCGCCGATGGTGGCGTGGGACAAATCGAGCCTCATTCCATCGGAGGCCTGCGCCGCGGCGTTGAAGGATTCTTCGCAGCTTGTTGCGGACTTGCGCACAATCGCGCCCTCGCTCGTGACCAGCCAGCTTGTCGTCGCGTTCGCGTGAAAAACGTCGGTCGAGGACTCGACCTCGTGCTGTCCGGCATCGATCGAGGCATCGCTGCGGTAAAGTCCACTTACCCTCGCCACGCGCTCGGCCCATGCGGACTCGTCCACCTTCAGCTTGCGAGGCTCGGCCAGGGAGATCACAGGCGCCTCTTTGCTGAAGTCGTCGGACTGTGGAGGCGTTTCAACCTGCTTGAGTTCGGCCTGCTTGTGCGCGTAGGCGGAGAGGGCGCTCTTATATGCCTGATCGGTTGCCGTCCACAGGGCAGAACGCACGGCGATCGGGTCGTCTTCGACAGCCACCAATTCAACTGCGCCATCACCGCGGCCGCCGGAGCTGTCGGTCTTGTAATCACCCACACGCACCGTCACGCGGGCAAGGCGCGCGTGGGCGCGCTGGGAACTCGTGACAGCTCCAAACTCAGCTTTGATCTCGAGGTTGTCGATCTCTTCAATGCGGTATTGGATAAAGAAAGGCTTGGAGAAATCCTTCAACTGAAGCTCGGATTTGCTGCGGTCGAGCTCCTGCAGCATGGCCTTCAGGACGGGGTCCTTTTCGGCGTCGGCGCGCGTGGGCTGGACCGTTGTTTGCGCGGAGGCGGTCAGGCAGACGATCATCAGGCCGGCTCCGGCGAGTGATGCAATTGGACGAATCAGACTCATTGCGCCTCCAAGGTTCTCAACATTTCAATTGAATCTATGTGCAAGATCGATTGAGGTTCGTGGAATCCCACCCTAGCCGCAAAAACAAAAACGCGGCGAGAGTGGGGCACCCAGCCTGTTTGTTGATCCGTGCTCCCTTGCTATTCTTCCGCGCCGGGTATAGGCAGGATCGGCGGCCTGGCCGTGCCCTGCGCCTGCTTCTGCGTCTCGATGGTGCTCAAGAGCATTGCCGGAGCAACCGCGCTGACAGGAATCGTGCCCGACTCCGCGCCGCACTCGCCGTTAAAGACCTCGCGCTTGTCGCTTGTCGCCAGGATGCTTTTCAGAGCCGCCTGTGGCGTGCCTACAATGCTCACGCCGCGAACCAGTTCATCCGGACGGCCATCGACATAGACTCGCCAAACAACCAGCGGGATCACTTGAAAGGCCTGCGGCGAGTTGCGCGTGGTGACCGCAAATCCTGAAGAGATGTCTTCGAAGTAGAGGCCGTAGGGTTTGCCCTGTTTCTTCGCCTCTTCGATCAACTGCTTGCGCAGCGCGGTCTCTGACTCGGTTTTGGTCGAGGTGACAATTAGATTTCCTTGTCGCCCGGTGGGCATCTTGCCTGCTTGCGCGCGGCCGTGGCCGTTTGAGTTGGAAAAATTGGCGATGGGTAGCCGCGACATCAAGAAGGTTTTCAAGACGCCGTCCTGAATCAGTGCCACACGCTGCGCCTTCTGGCCCTCGTCGTCATATTCATAGCTACCGCTGAGCCATGTCTTTTCAAAGTGGGTCACGGTCGGATCGTCAGCCACAGAAAGAAAGGCCGGCAGCACTTCCTTACCCACGTCCTTGGTAAAGGTCTGGCCCTCTTCGTCGCCGCGCTGGCGCTGACCCTCGAGCCGGTGACCGAGCACCTCGTGAAAGAAGACCGCTGCTGCACGGCCGGAGAGAATCGCCGGACCCTCGAAGGGCTCGGTGATGGGCGCCTTGCGCAAGGCCTCGAGGCTCTTGCCCATTTCGCGCATAGCGGCTTCCATCTCCGTCTGAGCGGGCAGGCCATCGACAGTTTCCGCCTCGAAGGTCTGCGCCCGGAAGAGATCCATACCATCGTCAGCGCGTGTTACAGCGAAGACGACCAGACGCGCTTGCACGTGTGGCGCAACTACCTCTGAACCCTCCGACGAGGCGAAGTAGTCGGTCTCATTCTGCGCCGAAAGCATCACCACGTTGCGGTTCACGTCGGGGTAGTCGCGCAAGATTCGCGAGAGCGCCCGAACCCGCTGCTCCCAGGCCGCGCGGTCCACTACCACGGGCGGCGCGGGCTTGCCGATGCTCACCTGCGGGGACTCCTGGCTGAAATCGGGCGAAGTATCCTCTTCTTTGGCTCGGACCTCGGCCTCAGTCTTGACCCGCAAGTAATTGTCGAGCGCGTTGCCGTAGCCGGTGTTGGTGGCTAGCCAGAGTGAACGCTTGATCGCCTCACGATCGTCTGTGAGAGGCAGTTCTGTGCTGTTGACTGCCGAGCCACGATGGGTGCCGTGGGTGTTGTCGAGCTTGGGCTCGCCGAGGCGCACCTGCACGTCGGCCTCGCGCACATGACTGGCGGAACTGTTTACCAGTCCGCCATATTGCGCAGTGATGGAGACCATGCTGGCGTCGCTCACGGCGTAGCTGAGGAAGTAGGGCGGCAACTGCTTGTCAGATGCTTGAGAGGCGGAGCCCTGCTTGCCGAGCGAGGTAAAGGCGCGATGCAACTCGGTTGTCATTACGTCCATAAGTACCGGGGTCCCCGCGGACGGGTCCTGGTTCACGGGGTGGGGCATCGGGGTCACCTGCTGCTGTGCTCGCGCGGCTGTGGGCACTGCAACTGCAAGAGCGAAACCAGCAAGGACAGCGCGGACTGCTAGTATTGGGGCGGGCCGTCTTCCGGCGGTGAGAGAATGATGGGGCATAGGTTGGGAATACTCTGGTGAAACCTTCAGCAACCTCGATTGTCGCAGAGTAAGCCGCCAACCAGGAAGAAGCCATGTCCCTTGCTCTCCGCTGGCTGCTGGCAGCCGGCTGCATTCTGATGCTTGCCGCCGTGGCCCCACGTCTTGGTCCCGGCCCGCGGACTACGATCCCACCGCGGCGAATCATGCCTGCGTCAGCTTCGGCCCCGAGCACGTCCGCCACCCAATCAGTTTCAACGCAGCCGGCCCAGCAGGCTTATTCGCTGCCGCCAGACAAGCTCGCCAAAGCCATTATCCTCAGCCGCATCGACACCGCGCTCGATATTGCCGGATCACTATGGGGATTGTTGGTTCTCACGCTGCTGCTTGCCTCCCGCCGGGCTGCCCGTCTGGCCGCTTGGACCGAACGTCTTCTGCGCCGCCGCTGGATGCAAGGTCTGCTCTTCTTTGCTGTTTTTATTGCGTCGATCACGCTGGCCGGTCTGCCTCTGGATCTGATGGGCCACCTGGCCAGCCGTCACTACGGAATCAGCGTCCAAGGCTGGGGCAGTTGGTTCGGCGATCTCGCGAAAGCGCTGGGACTTTCGCTGGTCATTGGCACGCCCATTCTGCTGCTCTTTAACTGGATCGTTCGCGCCTCGCCTCGCCGCTATTGGATCTGGGCCTGGTTGATCTCGCTGCCCCTGATCGTGATTTCTGTTCTTGCGGAGCCACTGCTCGACCCAATCTTCAACAAGTTCGAGCCGCTCGCCAAAACGCATTCCGCGCTCGTGGCCAGGTTGGAGACTGTTGTCGCCCGCACGGGAACGCACATTGCGCCAGACCGCATGTTCCTGATGAAGGCCAGCGCCAAGAGCAACGGACTGAATGCCTATGTGACCGGTATCGGCGCGACCAAGCGATTCGTGCTGTGGGACACGGCGACCGACCGGCTTCCCGACGACGAGGTCCTCTTTATCTTTGGCCATGAGAGCGGTCATTATGTGCTGAACCACATTCCCAAAGGCATCGCCGTCGGCGCCATTGCTCTGTTCTTTGTCTTCTGGGGATGCGCGGGCTTTGCCCGCCGGCTGGCGCGGCGCTTCGGCGCGCGCTGGCAGTTGGGCGGGATCGAAACCGGCCAGAATCCCTTCGCCAGTCGCCAGGGTTTTCTGGTGCTGCTCTTGGCTGTTTCGGCCGTCAATTTCTTGCTGCAACCAGTCAGCAATACCTATAGCCGCCACATCGAACACGAAGCAGATATCTACGGCCAGGAGGCCATCCACGGAATCGTTGCCGATCCGCAGAAGACGGCCGTCAGCGCATTCAACCATCTGGGGGAAGCGTGGCTCGAAGACCCCAATCCGAGCCCGTTCATCGAGTTCTGGGAGTACAACCACCCCAGCACTCAGAACCGCGCCACCTTCGCCGCTCACTACGATCCATGGGCAAATGGCGGGCGAGGCAGGTTCTTCAAAAGATAAGGCGGGCAGGGATTAGGTGTTTTGAGTGGCACTGACCACTGATCACTGACCGCTGAAAGCTTGCATTACAATCTTCCCATGCAGTTTTTATCGCTTTCACGCCGTCGCGTTGACGCCTTTCCGCCTGAAGCCTTTAGCAAAGAACTGATGGCCCGCGAGACCGCTCGCGTCAAGGAACTTTACACCTCAGGACTACTGCGCCAGATCTGGAAGCGAGGCGACATACCCGGCGCTGCGATCCTTTGGGAGGCCGGCAGCGAGGCCGAGGTCCGCGCAGCCCTTGATTCGTTGCCGATCTTTGAGGCAGGCATGCTGGAGGTCCTGGCCGTCGTACCTCTCGAGCCCTATCCCGGCTTCGGTCCGGGTCAATAACGTTCACGATCTGGGCCAACCGGTAATTAGCCCTCTTAATCCACAGGTTCTCTCAACCCTCCGTCGCGCCGTACACTACTCTTTTGCAGCGTCCTCTAGTCGGCACGTGAATCGAATGAAGGAGCGGACCCGCCATGCCCTACCCCACAAACTACCGTTACACCCGCGAACATGAATGGATCGAACTCAAGGGCTCGATCGGCACCATCGGCATCACCGACTACGCTCAGAACTCGCTCGGTGACATCGTCTACGTGGATATGCCAAAGGTAGGCGACCCGGTCACCGCCAATGCAACCTTTGGGTCGGTCGAGAGTGTGAAGGCGGTCAGCGATCTCTTTTCGCCCGTCACCGGCACGGTGACTGAGATAAACGAAGAGCTGACCTCCGCGCCCGACAAGATCAACGAGGCTCCGCACGAAACCTGGATCATCAAGGTTGAACTTGCCGACCCCGCGCAGTTCAACACCCTGCTCGACGCCGCGGCTTATGAGGCATTCATTGCGGAAGAAAGCTAGGAGCAAGCTGTTAGCCATTAGCTCTTAGCCTTTAGCTTGCATACGGATGTTAGAGGCTGCGCGAACTCACCTTGGATTCTCTCGGCAGGCCGTACAGCTTGCCTCACGGGCTTTTAGCTGAAGGCTGAAGGCTAAAGGCTAAAAGCTGAATTATGCGCTATCTTCCCAAGTCACCTGCCGAACGCGAAAAGATGCTGGCCGAGATCGGCGCGGCTTCTATTGACGACTTGTTCGCTGTTATTCCCGCAGATGAGCGTCTCACGCGCGATCTGGATGTGCCGCGCCAGCACGCCGAGAGCGAGATCATAGATTACTTCCGCGCGGCGGGGCGAAAGAATGCGACTAACTACGCCAGTTTTCTCGGCGCGGGATGTTATCGCCACTATCGGCCGGTGATCATCGACTCGCTTGTGCAGCGCGGCGAGTTTCTCACGAGTTATACGCCGTATCAGGCTGAGATCACACAAGGCACGCTGCAGGCGATCTTCGAGTTTCAGACCATGATCGCTGAGCTGACTGGCATGGACGTGGCCAACGCCAGCATGTACGACGGCTCGACAGGCGCGGCCGAGGCGGTCAGGATGGCCATGCGCATCACAGGCCGCGATAAGGCCGTAATGGCGGCGACGGTCCATCCCGAGTACCGCGAGGTGATAGCGACTTACGCGAAGCATCAGGGGCTGCCCTCGGCTGTGATTGGATATGACGGCGAAACTGGCCGCATCGACTTTGCTGCACTGGGAGATGCGGTTACTGAGGAGACTGCGGCGGTTCTCGTGCAGAGCCCTAACTTCTTTGGAGTGATCGAAGATATTCCGGCAATCGCGGAGATTGCTCACGCCAAAGGCGCGCTGCTGATCGTGTCGATTGCGGAAGCGGTTTCGCTCGGCGTGGTCCGCCCTCCGGTCGAGGCCGACATTGTCAGTATGGAAGCGCAGTCTTTCGGCGTCGCACTGAGTTATGGCGGGCCGTTTTGCGGAGTTATCGCGGCCAAGGAGAAGTATGTTCGCCAGATGCCGGGAAGGTTGGTGGGCCAGACGGTCGATAGTTCCGGCTATCGCGGATTCGTTTTGACATTGGCGACCCGCGAACAGCATATCCGGCGCGAGAAGGCGACCTCGAATATCTGTACGAATCAGGCATTGGTCGCATTGATGGCGACTATCTTTCTAAGTGTCTACGGCAAGGAAGGAATCCGCGAGTTAGCCGAGCACAACCTGGCAAAGGCGAGTTATGCCGCGCAGGCTCTTTCGTCGCAGTCGGGAGCGAAGTTGCGATTTCAAGGCGCGCCGCGATTCAATGAGTTTGTATTGCGGACGGATGAAGCACCGGCGCAATGGAGCCAGCGGCTAATGGATGCAAAGATTATCGGCGGCATTGATTTGAGTCGCTGGTATCCGGAAATGCAAAATTGCACACTCTGGTGCGCAACCGAAGTTATTACTCGCACCAATATGGATGCGGCGGCAAGTGTGCTGGCAGCCAAACCGGTCGAGGTATAGGAGACGACGATGGCTAAGCAAACTTATCCACCGCGGATTATGTACATCGAATGCAAAGGAGATGACCTGCATGGCTCTGCCCGAATTGGGAGGGTAACCTTCAGCCGCACTGGGGCGACTCTTCGCTATGGTGGAAAGTCGTTTGGTCGTTTGGGTGGCCGTGGTTTCAAGGCGAACTATCGCGACGTTGAATCCGGAGAACAATACTGGATCTCGGGGCCGAGAAAAGATGGGACAGACCGCTTATACAAGAGCGATTTGCCGGTTGAGATCGATGAAGATGTGCGTGAAGAGTATTGGACTGAGATTCGCAAGAAGCCTGAATGGAAGACTAGGTCGCGAACGTCCTTGTCAACTACGAGCAGACCGAATGCGACCTCACTAACACGGGAATGAATGGGTAGAGGATGATCTCAGAAGCCAAAGACATGAAGAAAACTCAAACCGGCAAAGTCCGCGCGCACCAGACGCAAAACGAGGCTTTGCTGTTTGAGAAGTCGTCTCCGGGGAAGCGCGGTTATAAGCTGGCGCCCCTTGATGTGCCTGCCGTCGATGTTGCTGCATTGCTAGGTGAGGCGCACCGCAAGGTGGCTGGCGAACTGCCGGAGTTGAGTGAGATTGAGATCATTCGCCACTTCACGCGGCTCTCGACGTGGAACTACGCCATCGACCTGGGGATGTATCCGCTGGGTTCGTGCACGATGAAGTACAACCCGCGGGTGAATGAGTGGGTCGCACGCATTGAGGGCCTGGCGGATGCGCATCCTTACCGGCCTGACGCTTTGGCGCAAGGGATTCTCGAAATCATCGACAACCTTCAGCGATGCCTGCTGGAGATTACCGGCATGGACACGATCACTCTGCAACCTGCGGCAGGCGCACATGGGGAGTTTGCGGGAATCTTGTTAGTCCGCGCATGGCATGAGTCACAGGGCAATGCGCGCAAGAAGATTCTTATTCCGGACTCGGCGCATGGGACGAATCCAGCCACAGCAGCCATCTGCGGTTACACTGTCGAGAATTTGAAATCTAACTCAGAGGGCGGCATCGACTTAGAGGCGCTAACTCGGCAGGTAGATGAAGAGACGGCCGCTCTGATGATTACGAACCCCTCGACGATCGGAGTCTTCGAGAGCCAGATTGCGCGGATTGCCGAGATACTTCACGCCAAGGGCGCACTGCTCTACATGGACGGCGCGAATATGAATGCGCTGGTGGGCAAGGCGCGGCCGGGGGACTTCGGCGTGGACGTGATGCACCTGAATCTGCATAAGACCTTTTCGACGCCCCATGGCGGCGGCGGCCCGGGTTCTGGACCGGTGGCCTGCAAGGCGTTTCTTGAGCCGTTCTTGCCGACGCCGATCCTCTGCCAAAGCGAGGACGGCATGAGGCACTGGAGTTATGACCGGCCTAAGTCGGTGGGCCGGGTGCGCGCATTCTACGGCAATGTGGGGATGTTTATTCGCGCATTGGCTTATATTCTGGCCAATGGTCCGGACGGTCTGCGCCAGACGACTGAAGATGCCGTGCTTAACGCTAACTATATTCGCGCCAAGTTGGAAGATGTCTACGAGTTGCCTTACAAGACTGCCTCGATGCATGAGGTCGTCTTCAGCGACAAACGGCAGGCGGCTCGCGGCGTCAAGACCGGCGATATCGCCAAGCGGCTGATCGATTACGGATTCCATCCTTACACGGTCAGTTTCCCGATGATAGTGGCCGGCGCGTTGATGATTGAGCCTACGGAGAGCGAGTCGCTGGAAGAATTGGACTTATTTATCGAAGCTATGCGCTCAATTGCGCGCGAGGTGGAAGAGACGCCGGAGTTAGTCAAGACTGCGCCGCACTCGACGCGCGTGTCGCGGCTGGATGAGGTGCAGGCCGCTCGGAAACCTATGCTTCGCTGGGTACCTGCGGTGGGGTCAAAGGCTCGCTAATCGCTCGCAGGGGCTTCATGGCATTCCCACCCTTGCGACGGAGTCATGAAACGCAGGGCCTTCGACTCCACTACGTTTCGCTCAGGATGACAAAATGATGGGCACCCCAACACATGGGCCGCCCAATTACTCAAACAATTTTGCGAGTATTCCGGTATAACTCTTCCAGCGCATCGCAGGCTGTGCGCACGCCATCCTCTTTGGTTAGCCGCTTGGCAACGCTCTCGGCTCGCCTGGCTAGCAGCGGCTCGGCGAGCATTGCCTTCAGGCGGCGTGCGACGCGGAAGGGCGTGTAGTTGCCGCGCTGGATCACGCGCGCCACCTTCAGGCGCAACATGCGGCGGCCATTGTCCGGCTGGTCGTGGGAGAAAGGCATGATTAGCATCGGCTTGCCGGCGCGAAGGCATTGCGCAGTGGTGCCGACGCCGCCTTGATGCACGACCATCGCCGACCGGTTGAAAAGCTCGGAGTAAGGCGCGTACTCGGCTACGCAGATCGAATCAGGCACGGCGGTCTGCAATCGATTGCGCGGATCAGTTCCAATGAGCATGACCGCGCGAATCCCAAGCTTGATGGCCGCTCTGGCCGAAAATTCGTAGAACTTTCCCGCGGCCAGTACAGCGGCCGAACCCAAGGTGAAGACCACCGGCGGGGCGCCCTCGGAAAGAAACTTTTCCAGATTTGAAGGTAGTGCCTGGTTGCCCGCGTCGGCGTCGTAATAGCAGAAACCGGTAATCAGCGTGTGCTCGGGCCAGTCCTTTTGTTCGACGCCGAGCACGCGCGAAAAGAGGGCGAGCACAAGGCTGGGCGAGTGCTTGGCGTCGAAGAGAGGGTTCGCGCCCTTCGGCAGTCCCAACTCGCGGCGCAGCTCGTAGATGGGCTCGGGCCACTTGCGGCTGACAAAACGCGCCACACGCTTGATGACCCTGCCGAATCCGGGCACCGCCTTGTCGGCACGCGCCAGCCGCGGATAAGGCGGCAGTACCGGAGGATCGAAGGCAGAGAAGAAGGAGAGCGGCGCGAGCACGTAGCTCGCCCAGGGAATTCCGGTGACCTCGGCGACCAGCGGACCGGCGTAGTTCAGCTCTCCGAGTAGCAACAGGTCGGCGCGTTCCGGCTTCGTTGCAGCATCCAAAAGATCGTCGTAAGTCTGCCGCAGCGAGGGGAAGAGAAAGTCGCGCAGGCCGCGCTCGGTGCCGTGCTTCACGTCGTAGATCATTTCGACGAGGATGGTGTTGGTGGGGTCGATGTCCGGCCGGACGGCGTGGAATTCCAGGCCCAGCGGGCGTATCTTCGGCTCGTAGACGGCCGGCACTGCCATGACCGGCGTGTGGCCGCGGCGCTTGAGTTCGAGAGCGATGGCGATCAGAGGATTGGTGTCGCCGTAGGTGCCGATATTCGAGAGAACAATGCGCAAAGTGAGGTCCCCAGGGCCGCTTCGGGCCAACCTTATGAGGGTAATGCATTGGGGTCGGGACCGGCCGGTTCAATTCATTCTTTCGGTAAGCCGGAGATGGTATTCTTGCCGGGTTCGAGAAACAACTGGAGATTTCCATGCCCGATCAGCGCAGTCTTCGCCTTGCGACCTCAGCTTTTGTTGCCGGCATACTGTTGTGCGGGGTGCTTGCCGCCCAGGCTCCTCTGGCCGCGCAAAGACCCTACCACATTGTTGACCGCTGGAATGTGGGCGGCGAGGGTGGCTGGGACTACTTGCTGGCCGATTCCCCAGGCCATCGGCTTTATCTCACCCATGGCGCCCGAGTCGATGTTCTCGATACGCTGACCGGCAAGCTGGTTGGCTCGATCACCGGACTTCGCGGGACCCATGGTATTGCTCTCGATAATGCCGGCAAGTTTGGCTACATCTCCGACGGCGGCGGCAATGCGGTTGTGGTCTTCGACCGGGCTACCCTGGCAACGGTGGCAACGATACCAGCCGGACAGAACCCCGACGCCATCGTCTTCGAACCGGCAACGCATACCGTCTGGGCCTTCAACGGCCGCAGCACGGACGCGAGCGTGATCGACACAGCCACGCGGAAGGTGGTGGCTACCATTCCGCTGCCGGGAAAGCCGGAGTTTGCGGCCGTCGATGGCAAGGGAACGATCTTTGACAACATCGAAGACAAGGGCGAGATTGTCCGCCTGGACGCCAGGACTATGAAGCTCACCGGCGAATGGCCTCTGACCGGCTGCGACGGTCCCAGCGGGTTGGCCTTCGACGTGGCGGGCGGGCGGCTCTTCTCGGTCTGCGACGGCAAGAAGATGGCGGTGACGGACGCGAAGACGGGCAAATCGCTGGCGAATGCCGCAATCGGTGACGGCCCCGATGCCGCCGGGTGGGATGCGGCGCATAAACTGGCCTTTGCCTCATGCGGTGGCACGGGCACGCTTGGCGTCATCGATGCGGCGGCGCCCGGTTATCCGGCCATTGAAGAGCTGCCAACCCAACGCGGCGCGCGCACCATGGCGTACGATCCAGCCGCCGACCGGATTTACCTGGTTACGGCTGAGTTCGGCCCGCGTCCTGAACCGACAGCCGAGAATCCGCGCCCGCGTCCGCCGGTGGTGCCTGGCAGCTTTACGGTGCTGGTGGTTGGGCGGTAGAGAAGGGGCGCATCTCCGGGAGCTCTTTAGGCTGGAGAACGAACAAACGAAGACTCTTGCTCGCGCTCGAGGGCGGGTAAGAGTCATGGCATCTTCAGGCTCGCCGGTCCGAAGGAACGGTTTATCAATAAATTACCTGCAAGGTTTTGAAAACATAAATAGGGGGGTGGGGGTGTGCCCACGTAATCGAGCGGAAGAACGCCTGACCGCCTGGGCTGTGGAACAGAGAAAGATCCGCGGCCTGGTCGTGATTCTCTATAGTTTGATCTGCTCGTGCTCTTACTTTGAGCGCCTGAATCCATTTTGATGGTGCGCCAATCGGAGCTAATTCTCGGCAAATCCTGAGCACATAGAGGCGCATTTCTTAGGAAATGGCTTCTGGTATTTCAAGAAAGCTCTTGCGAAAAGCAGGCTACGGGTGGATGATTTTGTTGCCATTCATTCACAGCTTTTGTGGTTTTGAAATGTAAGGAGAAGACCCGTGCGCAAGAACATTCTCGCAGTTGTATTCCTGGCCGTCACATCGGTGCTGGCGGCTCAGCAGACGCTCAACAATGACTCCGTTATCAAGCTGGTCAAGGCTGGCCTCTCGGATGATCTCATCGTTTCGACGATCAATGCGCAGGCGGGAGGATATGACACCTCTACGGACGGGATCATAGCTCTCAAGACCGCCGGCGCCTCTGACAAGGTGGTTGCGGCCGTTATAGGAAGGGCTGCGGGCCCCGCGCATGCCGCTTCGTCCGCCATGGCTCCCATTCCTCCTCCGGCGCCTGTCGCGGACGATCCGGATGACCCGTCCGCGCCCCACGACCCTGGCGTCTATATGATGACGACCGGGCCGGATGGAAAGCGGAAGATGGTATTCATGGATCGAGCCAACGTAGCGGGCGCAAAGACTTCGAACATGATGGGCGCTGCCTTTTCTTATGGAATAGCAAAGGCCAAGGTGAAGATCGATATTCCGGGGGCGCGCGCCAATATGCGCACTACCGACCCAAGTCCCGTTTTTTATATGTACTTTCCTCCAGCGCTCGCGCTTGGTGGGCTAGGCGGTACGGACGTCATTACCAGTCCATCACAGTTCTCTTTGCTTTCACTGGAGGACAAGAAGGACCACCGGGAGACGCTGGTTGGAAAGGTTGGCTTGAACGGCGCCAATACCGGCGTCGATGAGAAGAAGACATTGCCGTTCACTTCTCAAAGGATGAAGTCGCAGGCCTACAAAGTAACTTTGTCGGAGAACCTGAAGGGTGGCGAGTATACGTTTTTTGCCACGACTCACGTAACCGGCACGCAGAATGGCGATACCTACATCGTTTACGATTTTGGAGTTGATGGAAGGTAGTCTGGACACCAAAGCGAATGACGCAAGAAAGCCCGTCCAGGCAAACTGGACGGGCTTTCTTGCGTTTTGGGTTATCCCGCGAGGCCACAGGGGTTCCGCCCGGAGTGATAGGGTATTTCTGACGGCTCTTGATGAATCGACGTACGCGTAGAACGGTGTGGATTGTGGCCGCGGTCATTGCTGTATTGGCCGCGGCGGTCTTTCTGCGCTCCAAGGCCCCGCCGGAGGCTGCGCGGCTGCTGCCTGAGTCCGACGGCATTCTCTATATCAACCTCAAGCCGGTGCGGGCCTTCTTTCATAAAGACCTGAAGCCGCCTCAACGCGTGCCCGATTACCAGCAGTTCATCGACGCCACGGGCATCGACTGGGAGCAGGATCTGGACGAGGCGGCGGTTGCGCTGCGCCGGATGCCCGACCCCAACGGACCCAATGGGCCGGTGGCCTATTCGATGGTGCTGGTGGGCAGGATTACCGGCAAAAAGCTCAACTTCTGGCTCGATAGCCACGCCGCGGCCCGGGAGTCCTACGCCGGCCATACGATCTATTCGATTCCCTCAGAGGGCAGGACGGTGAGGGTGGCGCAGATCGGCTATGACATGGTGGCCGTCTCGAATACGCCCACGCCGGAGCAGATTCACTCGATCGTCGACCGGCATGCGACGGCGGCCTGGCCCTTTGCCGGCTCGATGCTGCTCAGGCAGTACTATCACGAGGTGCCTCTGCTTTCGCTGGCCTGGGGTGTGGGCCAGATCGGGCTGCCCTTCTCGGATGGCTGCGAGGGGAGGCCCGGCGAACCAAGCGAGAGCATGGGCCAGATCGGCCTGCCGGTACCGAAGAGCTGCTCCATCAGCGTTTTAGGGCTTTCGCTGCCTCTCAAAGCGGACTCGACCATTGTGGCCAGTGTGGCGCCGGCGCTGTTGGGCTCGCTGCACTTGAGAGTTGAGGAAGAGACCCGCAGCGACGAAGCCGCCGCCAGCCAGGCCGCGGCACTCAATGTGATGTTTGTACTGGCCCGGAGCTTTACCGCTCCGCTGGCCGACGAGGCAGCCAACAATGGCCTGAAAGAGCTGCTGAAGACCGCCGAGGTCGCGCAGAAGCGCAATCGTGTGGTGGTCACGGCCCGGCTGTCGCCTTCGCTTTTCAGTGGGCTTTCAACCGGGGAAACCTCCGCGCCTGAGTCCCCATCCGGCCCGGCAGCGTCAAAATAGCAGGCAGGAACCACAGTCTTGCCAGTCGGGCAGCATCACCTTCCGACCAGATTACCGCTAAGACAGAACCGCAATCCCCGCGGAGGTCCCATGAACCGTTTCCCTCATTCTTCGAGGGCTGTAGCCCTCTATTGCACGCTTGGCTTTCTGGCTTATCTCTTCATTCAGATCGGAGAACGGCCGGCACGCGCCGCACACCAGCGCATCGTTCTTACAGGCCAGGCTGCCTTCACCGACGCGGCTCACGAGTACCCCGGCACCCGCCGTCTGCTGACCGTGGCCGACCTGCCCGCGCCGGCGCCGAAGGAGTCGGTGGACAACGGCCCCACGCTTGTTCCCCGGCCGGCGAATGCCTGGCCCATGGCGCCCGAAGGCTTCAAAGTGGAGCTTTACGCGACCGGCCTCGACAACCCTCGCCTGCTGCGCACCGCCCCCAACGGCGACCTGTTCCTGGCCGAGAGCGAGAGCGGCAAGATCAGGGTCTTTCGCGGCGAGGGCAAAGACGGCAAGGCCAGCCAGGTCTCGGTCTTCGCCGAGGGTCTGCATCAGCCCTTCGGCATCGCCTTCTATCCCAGCGGCCCGAATCCGGCATGGGTTTACATTGGCGACACCGACGGCATCGTCCGCTTCCCTTATAAGAACGGCGACCTGAAGGCGACCGGCCCCGCGCAAAGCCTTGCAGAGCTGCCCGGCGGAGGGCGGCTGCGCGGCGGCGGCCACTGGACCCGTGACCTTGTTTTCTCGCAGGACGGCACGAAGCTTTTTGCCTCGGTCGGGTCGCACTCGAATGTGGATGACGCCGACACTCACCCGGAGGAGTTCCACCGCGCCGACGTTCTGGAGTTCACGCCGGAGGGCAAGTTTGTGAAGGTCTACGCCTGGGGGATACGCAATTGTGTCGGCGAAGCCATCAACCCGATTACGGGCGAGCTTTGGTGCTCGACGAATGAGCGCGATGCGCTGGGCAACAACCTGGTTCCCGACTATGTGACCCACGTCCAGGAAGACGGGTTCTATGGCTGGCCATGGTATTACATGGGCGGTCCGAACGGCGGCATCCAGGACCCTCGCCACGCAGGCAAGCATCCGGAGCTGCAAGCCAAGGTGATCACGCCAGATGTCCTGGTCAATCCGCACTTTGCTTCACTGGAGCTGCTCTTCTACCAGGGCTCGCAGTTTCCGGCAAACTTCAAGGGAGACGGCTTTGCCGCTGAACATGGGTCGTGGAACCGCGCCCAGCGCGCCGGCTATGAGGTGATCCGACTGCCGATGAGGAAGGGCCGCGCTACCGGCGAGTACGAGGACTTCCTGACCGGTTTCGCTCTGCCCGATGGGACGGTCTGGGGCCGGCCGGTCGGCGTCGCCCAGGCCAACGATGGATCGCTGTTCGTGTCGGATGATGGATCAAAGTCCATCTGGCATGTGAGGTACGTGGGTGGAAAGTGAAGCGGAGTTCGCGGAGTTAGCTTGTCTGCGAGCCGCCAATTAACAGCGCCCGGCTCATGCTACAAGCCAGTGCTCACCGCTGCAAAAAGTGCATCGGCTTCCGTGCTGCCGGGAGCCGATGTCGATTGCGTTGAAATGCAGGCCCTATTTTGTTTGCGGAGCGGGCGTGCCGGGGTCGTTGAAGGCAATCTGCTCGTAGGTGGTGCGCAGGTATTTGTGCGGATTGACCGGGACCCTGTGAACGCGCACCTCATAGTGCAGGTGCGGCCCAGTGGCACGGCCCGACTGGCCAACGTAGCCGATGACCTCGCCGCGCGTCACATGCTGGCCGGGCACAACCGCCAGCGCCGAAAGATGCCCGTAAACGGTCAGCACGTCGTGGCCGTGATCGAGGACAATCTGAAGGCCATAACCGGAACCCATCGAGTCCCCGGTGACTTCTCCGTCGGCTGTGGCGCGCACGGGTGTCCCATAAGGCGCTTCAATGTCGATGCCGGAATGGAAGGCGCCTTCGCCGCTGATCGGATCCTGGCGCTCTCCGAAGCCAGATCCCAGGCGGCCTTCGACAGGCCACATCGAGGGCGCGTCGGCCAACTCCGTCCAGTCGCCGGTGTAGTCGGGCGAGAGGCCACCCTCAAGGGCGCGAGCAACCCGGCCCGACATGGCCTGGGCGCGCAGCGAATAAAACTGATCGATGGAGAGCTTTACCTGCTGCTGGTCCACGTCATCGGTCAGGGCCAGGTTCAGAGAGGCGGGCTCAGCGGCCGCAACGCTTGCGGCGGCGGGCTTGTTTGAGGCCAGTTTGTTCTGGCGGAGTCCGTAGAGCGCAGTCACCTCGTTCGCAAGGGCTCCCAGGGATGCCACCTGCACATTGCGGTCATGCGCGATCTGCGCCATCTGCTTGTAATCTTTGCGTAGCGTCTCCCGTTCCTGGCGGACCTGATTGAAGCTCTCTGTTTTTAGCAACATGCGGGTGTATGAGCCGGCCAATCCCACGATGGTGAAGGCACCTACCAGCGCGGCGGCGACAAACCCATAGGCATAGTGCAGGGGCAGGGGGATCTTGCGAATCTCCCCGTCTTCGTCTCGGGCGACAAAAAGGATGTAATAGCGCTTGCGCAGCATGTTCGCCTTTCATCCCCGCTGTGTGCAGGGCCGCAATTCGCCGTGTAACTCGACAAAAGCCCAAGGCATCGGGGCCTTCCGGCCCGCAACAGATTCCATATGCGCCTCTTTGGGCGCGGTTCTCAGAATGTTTGTCAAGGCTACCAAAGTTCCCCTTCCGGGTCAACGAAATTGATTCGGGACATCGTATTCACTTTGATGCAGAATCGGTGCAAAAATGGCTTTTCATGAGGCTTAACCTGCTGAAACCCCGGCTGCTTGGCCTATTCTCATGAGGTGCACCTGAATCAGTCCCATTCCGGTACCGCCAGTGGAGAAGGTGAGCTTGCGCTGGTCTGCGAGATTCGCCGCCGGGCAGCCCGTGCAGCAGGCCGCAACCAACTCGGCGGCCTGCGCCTGGGCATAGGCGACGACTGCGCTCTGCTGGTTCCGCGCAAGGGTGAAGAGGTGGCTGTGACAACGGATCTGTCGATTGCCGGGCGCCACTTCCGCCTCGACTGGCACCAGCCTGAAGCCGTCGGCCACCGGGCCCTGGCGCGGGGCCTGAGTGACCTGGCGGCAATGGGAGCCCGGCCGGTGGCAGCCTTTCTCTCGCTGGGAGTGCCGCGCGAAATGAGCGTGGCCAAAAGCTGCCGCACCGCTTGGGTCAACCGCTTTCTCGACGGGCTGCTCGCTCTGGCCGAGGCCCACAAGACACCGCTCGCCGGCGGTGACCTGGCCGAGTCGCCCGTGGCCGTGGCCGACATTGTGCTGTTCGGCGCGGTTCCTCGGGGACGCGCGCTGCTCCGCTCTGGCGCACGACCTGGCGACTTGCTTTATGTCACAGGCGCTCTGGGCGGAGCCGCAGCCGGTCTTGCGCGACTGGCCGAACTGGCCTCGTCCGGCAGCGCCAATCCACCGCGAATTCCCAGAAGGCTTGAGGCGCTGCTCGCCCCGCATCTTTATCCGCAACCGCGCGTCGCGCAGGGGCTCCGGTTTCAACGCCGCGGGTTGGCCTCCTCGGCCATCGACCTGAGCGACGGTCTCTCCACCGATCTTGCCCATCTCTGCGCGGAGTCCGGCGTGTCTGCCGAGGTCGATGCGGAGTTGCTGCCGCTGGCGCCGGGAGCAAGCCTGGCGCAGGCTCTTCACGGCGGTGAAGACTATGAACTGCTTTTCACGGCTCCGGCTGCTGCCCGTCTGCCGCGCAGGATCTCTGGAGTCCCGGTGACCCAAATCGGCCGCATGGTAAAGGCCCGGCGCGGCCAACCAGCCGTTAAGTTAGTTACCTCGCAAGGCTCTGAGGTGGTGGAATCGCAAGGTTGGGAGCACTTCTCCTGAGCGAGCGGCTGTCGATCCTCTGCAATCAATCTTGACCATACATGCACTCCGGCACAGTCTATGATCAATACTGTGACGACCGTTTCCACTCTCCGCGCGCACTTTACCCCCTCGTCCACGGGCTTGCCGCATGTGGGCGACGCGCGGGACGCGCTCTGCAGCCGACCTTTTGTCCGGCGTACCGGCGGAGAGTTCCTGATCCGTATCGAAGATCCCCAACTGGAGCGCTCCGAAACCCGCTTCGAAACCCGGATTGTTGAAGACCCGCGATGGCCGGACGTGGATTGGGGCGTCTGCGTTCTCGGCGTCCGCGATCGCATTGAACAGATCGTGAGGGTCTGACCGTTATGGCTGGCATTTTCTGGATTTCTGGCAATCCACCCCCACCGTTGGCCATCCTGGTCTGCCCGCGCGGCGGCAGGGAGCTCTCCGACGAGCTGCGAGAGTTCAAGCGCGATGGCATCCAGACGCTGGTTTCGCTGCTGGAAGAGGGACAAGTGGAGATGCTCGACCTGGCGGATGAGGGCAGATTGGCCTCGCTGGTCGGAATGCAGTTTATCTTTTACCCCCTGCCCGACCATAGTATTCCGCCGGATCAAGCACAGTTTCGCACCTTTGTCAGCGGGCTTGCCAGCCGTCTGCGCGACGGGGAGAGCATTGGAATCCACTGCTGGGCAAGCATCGGCCGCGCTACGGTCGTCGCCGCGTGTACGCTCATTCACCTTGGCTGGGATCCACATGCCGCTCTGGTGGCTATTGAAGCCGCCCGCGGTTGTACGGTTCCCGATACCGAGGAGCAGGAGGAGTGGATTCTCAATTACAAGTCTGCCGCGGCCACTTCAGCTCCGGTACGCCGCACTGCCCTTACTACCGCACCGGTCAGCGTTGCGCCAACAGGACCGACTGAGGACCTCAGCTTTCCTCATGCCTGGCGGGCGACGATCCTCGCCGATACGCCGACTACGCTGCCCGCGCGGCAGTTCATCTATCCCAGTGAAGTGGAAGAGGTGGAGCTCGGCGCATTGGAGGTCCAGATCCGGCCGGCCGCCAAAGATGCCCTGTCCTTTCTGGCGACCTGCGCTTTGGGCTTCCGCGACCCGGCGGTGCCGACCGGCATCTGGTCGTGTCCGAGGAGAGAGGAGATCTGCGCGGTAGCAGGTGGCTATGCCTATATGATCGACACCGCCACCCCGGAGAACTTCACCATGATCCCCTATCGCCCGGTGATGGAGATTCGCCCGGTGGTGGGGCAGGGATTGCTGCTTTTTATCAGCCATTACGAGATTCTCGCCTGGGGAGCGGACGGGCTGGCCTGGGAGTCGGAGAAGCTCTCCGATGAAGGCGTGCGGATCACCGACATCGCCGGCGGGATTCTTCACGGCATGGGATGGGATAGGAAGAGCGACAGGGAGACGCCGTTTGCGCTGGATCTGCTGACGGGCGTGCGCATCCCCGCTAGGGAATAAGTTGGAGTAATCTGTATGCGGGATAGGCGCAATCGCCAAATGGTGGACCTATGAGAGCCCGTGGAAGCAGGGAACTGACAACCATTGAACTGCCGGATGAGCTGCGGTTCACAGTCATATGGCACGTCGGATGGATCGCGTGGATTTATAGGATATTGCTGTTAGCGTTTCTTGCCTTCATACTGTTTACTCCATCGCCCCATTTTTCATGGTGGCAAAGACTCGCTCTCGTTTTTGTCGCGGTTTTGGCCTCATATAGGCCGCTCTTGTGGTTGCGTGGGGGCACATCGACACTTCGAGTCACGAGCAGTGAGGTGCTAGTAACCACCAGCCTGGGAAAGCTCTGGTCCACCAGAGCTACGATTCCGGCCGATGAGGTCATGTGGCTCGGATTCAACGAAACCGGGCAAGATATGGAGGGGCTGAGGATCGAGGGCCTGGAAACAGACATCGACGCTCTTCCCTTACTGACCCGGGAGCAAGCCGAGGCAATTGCCGATACTATCCTGAGGCGATTCCCGAACATTCGTCCCGATTTTCCTCGCTGACACTTGCTTCTCAAAACCGAAGATTCTGCTGGCTCTTCTATAGAGCCTCGTGTTGCCGCTCTGGCAGGATCGTGGTGGAAGCTCAGATGCCAGTGAGTTGGAGTAATCTGAATGCGGGATGCTTGCAACCAGCGGAGGAACGTATGAAAGCCCGCGGATACACAGTGCTAACGGCAGTTGAGCTGTCGGACGAGCTGCAATTCACAGTCGTACGTTACGACGGCTGGTTGAACGTGATTGCAATTCCGATCACTTTCCTATTCCCCATCTATATCCTGTGGCAATCTTGGGCATACCGCAGCTCATGGGTGGTTGCTCTCTTTTTTCTTATCCTCATCCTCCTAAGCTCTGATGTTCGACGACAGGCCTCCTGGTTGATACACGGTCGTACTACTAGACTTTCAGTAACAAACTGTGAGTTCGTTGCGACGGGGAATATCCTAAGGTTGTTCTCCAATGCCGTCAGAGTTCCGACTTCGGAAGCAAGGAAGCTCTCATATTGGACATGGCTTGGGTCGGACGGCTTGTACGTCAATCGCGCACGGAGCCCTATCTGCGTCTTACCTGGCTTAGGTGAGATCCAGACGAAGAGCGTAATCGACACGATCTTCCGCCGGTTTCCGGAGATGGAGTCGACAGTTGGCTGTCAGACCTCGATTCGCACCGGCAATATTGTTTCATAGGCTGAGTAGATGTTTTCAAAGACTGAATCCCAACTCATGGTGAGTGCATAACTCCGAGCCGCTTCGCGCATGGCTGCGAGCTTGGCTGGGTCGGCTAAGATTGCGGCGATCGCGGAGGTGAACCCGGCGTCGGGCACGATGCGGCCGGTGAGGCCGTCGCGGACGATGGTGGGCGGGCCGCCGTCGGGAGTGACGATGGCCGGGACTCCGCTGGCCAGAGCTTCGAGAACGACATTGCCAAAGGTGTCGGTGTGCGAGGGGAAGACGAAGAGGTCCATCTTTGCGTACGCGGCTGACAGCGGCTCGCCCTTCAGCACTCCGGTGAACTCGGCACTCGGCAAGTGCTCGCGCAGCCAGATCTCGTCGCCGCCATGGCCGACGATGAGGAAGCGGAAGTTCGTCACTGCCATCGCTTTCAATTCCGACTGAATCTGCACCAGTAACGCAATGTTCTTCTCGACCGAGAGGCGGCCCACGAATCCGAGGATGAATTCGCGGTCCTCGGGATTGCGCTTGCGTTTTGCCGGATTGAAGATCCCGGCATCGACGCCGCGTTGCATCAGGCGGCAGGGCCGTCCAGCGGTGCGTTCAAGCAGCGCGCAGAGCTCGGGGTTGGGCGCAAAGAGAACGCGAGCCATCGAGTAGAAGCGTGCAGCGATAGCCATCGAGAGATCTTCGATCTTCTGACCGGCCGCGGCCGAGTGACGATCAGGGATCATGCGCAGGAGCCAACCCGAGCGACGCGCGGCGTACTCGTGCACGTTGGTATGCCAACTGGCGGCCAGCGGCAGGCTCTTGTGGTAGGCCAGCCCGGCGCCGAGCATTCCCACTTCGCTGGGGCCGGTGATGTGAATGAGGTCGGGCTTGAAGCGATCCAGCACCTCGCCGATGAGCGGAATGTGGCGAAGAAATGCGGGATCGAAGCGCAGGTCTTTCTCCAACGCAAAAGAGAGGAAGCCGCGCGGCAGTTCGAGGGTCCAGACGTTGCCGTCTTCAAGGATGGCCTGGGTGCGGTCTCCAGCGCGGACGCAGAGAAAAGGCAGGTTGCGCCGCCGGGCAAAGGCTTCGAAGTGGCGGCTGGTGTGCGCCACTCCGTTGACCTCGTGGAAGGAATCAGGGAAATAGGCGACGCGGGGCGGGGGGTGCTTGAATAGCGGCGTTGGCGGCGTTAGCGTTGTTAGCGGAGTTGGCATGTCTTCATCTTGCTGCGTTGATCTTGAAAACATGCACCCCTCAGGGGCTAAAGCCCCGCCTATATTTTGCCATTCTTGTACAGGCTAAAGCCCGTACCCTTCAAATCAGCTCTATGACTATCGGAGAGGTGAAGCCGGCTAACTCCGCGAACCCCCGAACTCCACCAATTCCGCTGTCCTATCCTACTCGCCCAGCGCTACGCGCAACTGGCGCGCCTCGCTCCAGGCCATGCGCAGGCCGCCGGAGACGGGCGCCGCTCCCATCAACTGCACCGCGCCGAGCAGCCAACTGATCGCACGCGGCGGCGCGCCTTTGGGCCACAGATCGCTCAGGGGCCTGACTACCCCGTTTGCATCCGGATGATAGACTCGCTCATCCCAAGTGCGCGAGCCTTGGGGAAACTCCGGGTAATGGCGGATGGCGTCGAGGGTCGATTGCAGAATGCGGTGCTTCCAGGGCGAAGCGTATTGGGGCATGAAGAGCATATTGCTCTTCTTTTCCCGCCGGATCTCATGCACGAACTCGGTAAAGCTTGCAGCGTTGGTCAGGTTGATATTTGCGTTCGGCTCGACGCCGTGCCGGTCGCCGCCAGAGATCAAGAGCATATTCCACCGCTCGGCCAGCCGCCGGACAAGGCGGTTTTCATCCCAATTGCGCAGACCGTTCAGCTCCAGCGCATGCAGGTAGTTGCCATTCTTCTGCAGGAACTCGCCGACCAGAAACTCATGCTTCTCTTTGCCAATCAGGTAGAGATCCCACAACGGGTGATTGAAGACCACCAGCACATTTGGCTCGTCGTCGAGCGCGCGCAGAATCTCGGTTAAGCGCGCATCGCTTGGCTTGCAAGTGAACTCTGCCAGCGTATTCATCCATTCATTGGCTCTGGCGCTGGGCAGATTGTGCACGCCGAGATGGAAAGACTGATTGCCATAGGGAGCGGTCCACTCGACCGAAACCGGAATCTGCCGCGCGCTCGGAACGGTGCGCAGCAGCATGGGCGCATTGATGTTGTCGTGGTCGGTGATGGAGACCATGGGCGCCAGACCGATCTTCTCAACCTGCCGGCTCTCAAGATCGAAGGCTAGCATGGGAGTCATCGGGGGCGTCCAGTAACTGGCCGCGTAATCGACGCGAACGCCGTGCATCCGCTCGGAACGCTGTTCGAGCCGCGAGAGCAGTGGGCGCATCCAGGGGTACTGGTTGCCAAAGTTGGCCAGAAAGTCGAGAGTCTCGTGCGATTGGTTGGTGTGACTGTGCAGGGAAACACCGGTACGGTAGCCTTGCGGCGCCTTTTCGTCGCGCCAGAGGTACGAGATGGTCGATTGGGCCATGTCCACTCCTGAGTCCCACGTGCGGATTCCGCTCGCGAACTGGAATCTCTGGAGCCAGTCTGCATTGCCGACTATCAATGGAGGATGAACGTAGCAAGAACACAGCTTCAATTAGCGAAGGAATCAAGAAAGTTACGAGAAAACCCAAAAAGACACCAGGATAAACCGCAGAATGCGGTACTCCAAAGTGCCTATTTGCTGGTCTTGGCCATCTCCGGTCCGAGAAAATCCTCGATCGTGCAGCCAGCCATCAGATCTTCGTCGGCGGGCATCGCCGGGCTTGCGGCTGGAGCGCTCGCGGCGGCCTCGGCTGCCAGATAGTTTTCCGTCAACCCGGAGCGCAGCAGCTCGAAGGCTTGCTCGGGCGTGTCGGCAAACTGGAAGAGCTCGATGTCCTTGGGCGAGATGGCGCCGGTATCCACCAGCACATCCAGGTTGAAGACCTTCTTCCAGTACTCCGAGCCGTAGACGACGACCGTGATCTTCTTGGCGAGCTTATGGGTCTGGGCGAGCGTAAGGATTTCGAACATTTCGTCTAACGTGCCGAAGCCGCCGGGAAAGACCACCAGCGCCTTGGCCAGGTAGGCAAACCACAGCTTGCGCATGAAGAAGTAATGGAATTCAAAGTTGAGCGCGGGCGTGATATAGGGGTTGGGGTGCTGCTCGAAGGGCAAGCGAATGTTCATGCCGATGGTTTTGCCGCCGGCCTCGTAAGCGCCGCGATTGGCGGCCTCCATGATGCCGGGTCCGCCGCCGGAGGTGACCACGAATCGGTGGCCGCGCGAAGGAATCTCCTTGGCCCAGTCGGTCAGTAGATAGGCGAGCCGCCGCGCATCCTCGTAGTAGCGGGCCATCTCGACCGCAGCCACGGCGCGCTTGCGCTGTAGGTCGGTCGCCTTGCCTTCTGCGATCTCAGTGGGATTAGCCGGCTGCTCGTGGCTGGGAGCGGGGCGCGCCGAGCCGGTGTTGTCGAGAAGTTCCAGAGCATGGTCGGCCTCTTCGCGCCCGCGAAAGCGCGCTGAGCCGAAGAAGACCACCGTGTCCTGAATCTGCTCGTGGCGGAAGCGCGACAGCGGCTCCATATATTCGGAGACGATGCGGATCAGCCGCCCGTCGGCGCTCGACAGAAAGCCGGAGTTCTCATAAGCCAGAGGAGCCACTGCGAGCTGCGGTGGAGCGCCATTGCCCGGAATTACGGCGGTGGGGGCTGTTCCCTGTTCCCTATTCCCTGTTCCCTGTTCTGTCATGGCTTCATCTTTCCCGGTAGTGGATTGCCTCGTGAAACGCAATCCACAGATTCAAAAGCCCCAGTCCCGAGACCATGCCGCGCACCGCGCCATAGGCCGCATAGATCCCGAGTGTCGGAAACCAGACGAAGAGCTCGTTCTGTTCCCAAAGAAAGCGCGAGCCAGGCAAGAACGTCATCAATCTGCCCGACCACGGGGCATAACAGATCAGCAGGCCGATGTACATTCTCAGCAAGACGCGCAGGAAGAGCTCGGAAGTCACCAGCCAGGGCGGGATCCGCTGCGTTGCGTGAGTTGGGGTCTGCATCTGCTGCATTTCTTGTGCTGGAACGGGCACGACGCCTGATCCGGACCCAGGCGCGGAGGCCGGGTTCGGTGCAAGAGAGGTCGACGTCAGTTCCGGCTGCTGGGACATGCTTAGATTTCGCCCCTGATATCCGCCCATTTCGGGCATTCGGCGCAGGCCCATTCACAGGCCCGGCACAGGGACTCCGTACAGCAACGGTAACACAGTCGCCGCCGCTGGCTTAGGAAGCAGCAGCCTGCAATGAAGGGGTCAGAAATCTCGGGCGTGCGGCAGTGGCCCGTTTTGGTATTCAGATCCTTCGCAAGTGACAAGCTAACATTTTTGTAGTAACATAATTGTATGAAAGTGCGGTTTGAGCGGGATCCAGCCAAGGCAGCCGCCAACCTGCGCAAACATGGAGTGAGCTTCCAAACAGCCGCACGAGTCTTTGCGGATTCCGATGCGCTCTTGAGCAGGACCGCACTGTCGACGGTGAGTCTCGCTGGCAAGCCATCGGATTCGTGGACGGGCTCGTGATGCTCATGGTCGCTATTGCATCGAGGAGCGGGACGAAGTCGAAGCGATCCGCATCATCTCAGCGCGGCGTGCCAACCGTAAGGAAAGGAGGCGTTATGAAAAAGAAAGTGGTTCAATATGAGATCGACCTTGCCGATCCGCCTGCTCTGACTGAGATGCAGAAGATGGAGATCGCCTCTCTCAAGGCGAAACCGGAGAGCGAGATCGACTACTCCGAGATTCCCCCGCTCGATGACTCCTTCTGGAAGAACGCGGTGCGCAATCCGTTCTACCGGCCCACAAAGACCTCCACGACGGTGCGTATCGACTCCGATGTGCTGCACTGGCTGCGCGCGCAAGGCAAGGGCTACCAGTCTCGGATCAACGCCATTCTTCGCCGTGAGATGCTGGAATCGGTGCAACCTGCGGGCATTAAGTCTTCCACAGATGGGATGTAGGGCGGGACCGCGGCGGGTTTGTGCCCGTGAAGATCCACCAATGCAGACACTATCGGCTTGGCTCAGGATGCATTTGCGTTGATCTGATACGTCCCGTAGTCGATGGTGAAGACTGCCGTGCCGCCGATGCGTACTTTGGTCTCGCTGAGATTCTGCTTGGGCAACCAGAAATCGCCGGTCTTGGCGAAAGATTGATGGATCAGCGTTCGCGCAATCCAGAACGAAGGATTCCTGGCGGGTTCCGCCTCGAATTTCACCAACGCGAACTCCGCTGCATCCACCCAGATCTTGCCGCGATAGAGAAACTTGGTAGCCAGCTTCGGCTCTACCGCTAGAACATAAACCGGCCGCCCTCCCAAGTTGTCGCTTCCTAGAAGTTGAAACTTGTAATTTGCTGCCGACAGGGCCGTCGCTGCTTTGTCATGCGAGGCTTCCTTTTCGCTGTCCACGGCCCGCTTCAAGACCTTCTCCAAGAGAAACTTCGACCCGCTCTGGTTGACGATGCGAAAGGCCTTTCCCGACGCGGCGTCGTAAGTAAACTCGACCTCCATCTGGGCCGCGACTGTGGTGGTAAACCCCCGGTACTCCACCTTGTAATGGCGGATCGATTTCAGATGCTTCAGAGCTTCGCTGCGCGCCAGGTTATGGCGCTGCATCTCCTCGACAATCTGCGTTGAGGTCAGCGTCGCGGGCGAAGGCGTTCCTGCGCTCTCCGGGCAGATTCCTCTCGCCATGAAGATAAAGAGAGCTGTCATGAACAGGTTCCTGGCTAGACGGGAAGTCATGAGGGCATCCTACTCCGCTCTTTAAGATACTGGAAAGCCCTCGGGTGCGGGGTGAATGCGCAGTGAATCAGATCAGAGACGAAGGTAGACGCCGATCATCGGCTCTGCCGTATGGGTGAAGGCGCCGGTCGTGGTGTAGAGAATGGTGAGGTCGTCGGGCGCCTTGTACAGGTTGCCGCGGTACTGGAGGCGCAGGCCGATGTGCGGCAGAAGGCCCCAATCCAGGCCTGCGCCATAGACAAAAACCGGCTTGGTTGAGGTGTTGGTGGAGTTGTTACCGATTTGGCCGGTTACGGGCACATTGAAGAGGATGCCGGCGCCGGCCAGAGCGAATGGCCTGAGATTGGCGATCTTCAGCGACGCCACCCAATCGCCGGTTACCTCGTGCGCGTTGGCGGAGACCGGCGTTGGTGTTGGAATGCACGGGCCGGATCCAGCAGGGCAGAGGATGTTGATCGCGGTATACGACTGATTCGCGCGGTTGAAGGAATAGGTGCCCTCATAGCCGACGATCGGATTGCTGATGTGGCGTACTTCAAGCAGCCCGCCCGCGGCGTTGGAGGGACTCTGCGCGACGTTATTGCCCGTTGTGGTTCCGGTGAAGGCCCCGTAAAGGCTTGCTGCTACATCGGTTTGCGCTCGGGCTATGACGCTGGCCTGCACTGCCAGCCCAACCAGTAGAAAAGCTGTCCGCTTCCATATCCTTGACATCCTGTTCTCCTCGAGTTGAATTGGATTCGCATGAGTTCCGAAGACTCGGGCTCTGTTGCCCGCCATTCGGATAGACGCGCGGGAAGAATCTTTGTTGATCTGACAAAAAAGTTTGTCCGGCTCCTCGCCAGCGGCCATCGCCATCTCAATTCTGGCAGGCTAGGCTCGCTGGTTGCGCGAATGAATGCAACATCGCAGAATTTGTCGAGCGCGAGTGAAGGATTGCACGTCATTTGGCAGTGCTTGCGGAGAAGATGCAGAACAAACGAATCCCCACACGATTCGAGACGGAACAAAGAAGAAGACCTGAGCTTTTGCTAGGCTCTTGCAATGAGTTCGTCTCAACACAATTACTTGAGCTAACTTAAATTTGCCAGGATATTCCTCAGTGACGTCGACTCGACCGTTCAACAACGGAAGAAACAATCCAGGAGGTTTCCATGGCTGCCGCTTTAAGACCGGGTTGGGTCAAACCCGCCACAATTCTCTTTGCATGTGAGTTTCCCGTCAATGAAAAGGCCTTCGGAGTCGCGCTGGCCGAGGCCATCGAGTTTGACGCGGGTCTTATCGTTTTTCATGCCTATGACAGCGCGCCCGTGGCCGGAGCGCAAAGCGCCGGCCTGCAACGACGCGCCTATGGCGACTGCCGCGCCCAAAGGGAGCGTTTTGAGCCTCTCGCGCAGCGTGCTGAGAACCTTGGCGTCCGCTGCAGCGTCGTAGTTCGTCCAGGACGGGCCGCCGACGAGATCCTGAAACTGCTGCGGGAACTGAGGGTCGATCGCGTGGTGATGGGCGCTCACACGCCGGGTCCCATCGGCAAGCTTCTGGTGGGCTCGGTGGCCGAAGCTGTGCTGCGCGGCGCCAACGTACCGGTCAATATCGTCGGACCTTTTGTGGCTGATGACGCATATCGCCGCGTTGCCGGCCGCACCATCCTCTGCTCCACGTGCGCGCAAAGCTCCAGTTGCATTGTGGCCAGATTTGTGGCGGAGTTGGCCGCAAAACACAAGGCCACTCTGATCCTGCAACATGTCATCCCGCCCCAGGAGAGCGCCGAGATTCTTGCCGGCCGCAACCTCGGCCAGATGGCGACCGAGTTGTACTCCTTCATTCCTGCCGAGTTGCAGGGAACGATCGATGTGCGCACCAGGGCCTTTGTCGGCGATCCAACCGAGGATCTGCTCTACCAGAGCCGCTCACAGCGGGCCAATCTCATCGTCATGGGCGCGCAGGGCGCATCGCCGTTTGCCGCGGCAACCCGCTCCGGCATCGTGTACAAGGTACTGGCCTACGCGCATTGCCCGGTCATTACGCTGTCGCCGATCGTTCTGGCCGAGTGCGGCGCAACGGAGCAGCCAATTGCTCGAGTCTCCGAATCCAGCATGGCCGGAGTCTTCTAGCGTGGTGAGTCCGAAGTTCATCGAAGAACAACCGCAGATTCTTCGACTCACTACCCCCGAACTGAAAGACATTCGGGGTCCCGTTCGCTCAGAATGACAGCCAGTTTTGTGTTCTGTGTTTCAGAATCAGGAGGCTAGAACTCTTCCTTCCTCCGCGCCATGCTGCGTGCCAATCCGCGGTCTTCGGGCTTATACTGCGTTGGGACGAGCAAGATTCAGGTGTGGAGGTTTTCTCATGACCCGCATCCTAACTCCGCTGCCAGTCCGGAGGCGATTTGGCTGGCGTGTGGTCCGCATTGGATTCCTGATTGCGACGCTGCCCCTGGCGACTGAAGCTCCCGGCGTCTGGGCGCAGGCAACAGCGCAATCCAGCGCAAAACAGACAGCAGCAGTTGACGCCCGCAACGAAAAAGGCCTGACGCCGCTCGTTGTTGCAGCATCCGCGGGAAACGCCGATACGGTTCGCTCGCTTCTGGCTCAAGGAGCCGGCGTCAATGCGACCTCGGCCGACGGGCGAACGGCCCTGATCGCGGCGGTTGAAGGCAATCAGATAGAAACCGTGCGAATTCTCATCACCGCTGGCGCCAACCTCAATGCGGCCACGCGTTTTACTGGGACAGCTCTGAACCTGGCGGAGAACAAGGGCGAGACGGAGATCGCGGCGCTTCTGCTTGCATCCGGCGCTCGCTCGACGGGCAAGTCGGTGGGAGACACGGTCTGCGTTCGCCCCTGGGGAGGCGATGGATTCTGCGGAACGGTCAAGTCGTTCAGTGTTCCCTCCGTCCAGATTCAGGTGACTAAGATTGTGGGATGTGAAAGAGGCTGCCCGGCAAAACCGGAGTGTTCCGCATCCAAGCCAGTTGGCGGCGCGGACGGGCTTCAATTGGGCAGCCAGGTTGCGGTTCCGAGCTGGTGCCTGACGCAGACGGGGGTGAAGCCATGAAGTCTGCACCCATTGCTTCAAGTTGCAATGTGCGCCAGTTCGTCCTGCTTGCTGTCGTGGCGTGGCTTGGGTTTTCTTTCGCCGCGTCAAAGTTGTTCGCGCAGAGCCAGACCGGGTTTACTTACAACGGCATGGCGTATGCCTCTTATTGGTATGACGAGTACCAGGACACTCCGCAGGGTCCGGCAGGGACCGCAGCAATGGCCGCGGCCGGAGTCAACTACGCGACGGTGCTTGTCACGCAGTATGTGACAGGTCCAACCGCAACGACGATTGCGCCGTCAACCACCAGTTCTCCCGGCTATCCTGACATTCCCACAACTCCCACCGACGACGCGGTAGTCGCCGCCATCGCGAATTTGCAGGCCCAGGGAATCAAGGTTGCGCTCAAGCCGCATGTGGACTCGTTCGACGGAACCTGGAGGGGTGAGTTTGCACCGCCCAGCAACGATACTCCCACGGAAGCTGCTGCCTGGGCGACCGCGTGGTTTGCCAGCTACCAGACCTTCATTCTTCATTATGCGGCGATCGCTGCCGAGAACAATGTCGATACGTTCGTGATCGGTTGTGAGCTCAGGGAGCTTTCGGGGTCGGCTTACGAGAGTTACTGGGACAATATCATCGCCCAGATCCGGACAAGTTATCCCTCCCTGACTCTTACCTACGCCGCCAACGCAACCAGCGTCGATGACGAATTCACCAGCGTGTCGTTCTGGGACAAGCTCGACATGATTGGCGTGGATGGCTATTTCCCGCTTACCAATCACGCCGATCCGACGGTCGCTCAACTGGTGAACGCATGGACCACGGCGGCGGACAACGTGAACGGCTTCGCTCCAGAGACAGCCCTCAAGAACCTGCAAACCGCCTATCCCAGCCTGCCGCTGATCTTCACCGAGATTGGCTATCCGAGCGCCGCGGGATCAAACGAAGCGCCCTATAATTACAGTCCCACCGGCAGTTACGATCCGACCGAGCAGGAGGATTGCTATGAGGCATTCTTTGAGGTCTTCAGTCTTGATACCTCGTGGATGAAGGGTGTCTTCTGGTGGGACTGGAGCGTATCGGCTCCGGGCGCGAGCGACACAGGATACTCACCGCAGAACAAGCCGGCTGGAGAGATCACGCTTCCGAAATGGTATGGAGCGTCGGCGCCGAACTTCAGGATTACACCGGTTAGTTCATCACTGACTCTGGTCGCGGGGTTCAACAGCTCCGACACCATCGTCGTGACGGAGTTGGGCGGGATGACAGGAGGCGTGACGCTCACTGCCAGCGGGCTGCCGAGTGGAGTGAACGCGAGCTTCGGGACCAACCCTGCCACCGGCGCAAGCGTGATGACGCTTACAGCAAGCAGCACGGCCACGACCGGAGCCGCGACGGTCACGATCAACGGGGTCTCCGGGTCGCTGACAGGATCGGCGCCCATCGCGCTCACGGTTAACCCGGCGCCGGGCTTCACACTCACCGCGTCGACTCCAGCGCTTACCGTGTATCCGGGCAGCAGCGCCGGCGACAACATCACGATCGCAGACGTGGGCGGATTCGCCGGTGCGCCAAATCTGACTGCGACCGGCTTGCCCACCGGAGTGACAGCGGCCTTCGTGCCCAATCCGGCCACCAGCACAAGTACGCTGACGCTGACGGCCAGCAGCACGGCCCCGCTTGGAGGCCCGTTCACGGTTACCGTTACCGGAACGTCTCCGGAATGTCCGGCTGTGATTTGCCCTCTCGTCACTGCATCCACGACCATTGCCGTTACCGTCAATGTGCCCCAGAGCTTCACGCTTTCGGCCTCGCCGGCCAGCCTGACGATTGTCCAGGGCGGCAGTGGAAACAGCACCGTCACCGCGATGCTAATGGGCGGACTTACCGGGCCGGTAACTCTGGCTGCATCCGGCTTGCCAGCAGGTGTTACGGCAAACTCTTGTACAACCCAGTCTGTCAGTCCCGCGCCACCCGGCATCGACATAGGCGTCAGTTGTCAGTTGACGTTCACGGCCAGCGGCACGTCTACGGTTGGTGGACCGGTGACGGTGACCATCATCGGAGTTGCTAATCCTGGGGGCCCGATCACTTGCGGCATCCCGTGCGAGTTGATGGCATCCACTACCATTGCTCTCACCGTGAATGCGCCGCAGAGCTTCACGCTGGCTCCTTCCGCGCCGACGCTGGCTGTGACTCAGGGGTCGAGCGCGACAGATACCATTACATTGACTGATGTAGGCGGATTCGCCGGCGCCGTCACTCTTGCAACTACCGGACTGCCCGTCGGGGTTACTGCAGCATTCGGAACCAACCCAGCCACCGGCTCCAGTGTGCTGACACTGACGGCCAGCGGCACGGCCACAACCGGAGGGCCGGTGACGGTGACAATTAGTGGAAGTTCTATTTCGACTTGTGGTCTGCCATGCACCTTGACCGCATCCACTACCATTGCTCTCACCGTAATTGCCGCACCGATTCCCGGCTTCACGCTTGCAGCTTCGCCAACCAGCTTGAACGTTACGCAGGGAAATAGCGGGACCAGCACGATTACGGTGACACCCTCCGACGGATTCACAGGCAACGTGACATTGACGGCGGCCATCACGGCCGGCCCGAACGGTATCGACCCACCGACCTGGAGCATTGTGACCAGCCCGGTGAGCATCACAGGGGCGAGCGCGGGGACGGCAACGATCAACCTATCAACCACTGCACCGATTGCGGGCGGCGGTTGTACGGCTTCTTCCACGCACAGCAAAATGCCCTGGTACGCAAGCGGGGGAGCAGCCTTGGCGTGCCTGCTGCTCTTCGGGATTCCGGCGCGGCGGTGGCGCTGGCAGAGGAGGCTCGGCGTGATGGCTCTTCTTCTTGCCATCACCGGCGGCGTGGCAGCATGCGGCGGCAGCAACAGAAAGGTTTGTTCTGCTGCCATTCCCGCCAGCGGCACCACAATTGGCGCATACACCATTACTGTGACGGCCAGCTCAGGCACGGCGACCCCCGCAACCACCACGGTCACACTGAACGTGCAGTAGCCAATCCAGATTCGCAGTAGCCTAGCCAAGGGAGTGAGTCGAGTGGTTCGTCTTCTCCGCGCACTCCCAGCGGTTCGCCAACCGCCATCGATTATCCTGATGGATGGAGCCCGCCGCACAACCGGACCGCACATCGCCCAGCACTCTGGCCGCGGCGGCTGTGACGCTGTGTGGCGTATGCGCCTTTCTGGAGCTCTATTGCACCCAGCCGCTGCTGCCCCTGCTGACGCGGCTCTTCCATGCATCGAAGACCGGCGTGGGCATGACGGTTTCTGCCGCAACGCTTGGAGTGGCCATGTCTGCGCCCATCTTCGGCGCGCTTGCTGAGCGGCTGCCGCGCAAGCGCGTCATCGTCGGTTCGCTGGTGGGCATCGCGCTGCCAACGCTGCTGGCCGCAACCTCGACCTCGCTCGGTCAACTTATTTTCTGGCGCTTCCTCCAGGGCATTACAGTGCCCGGCATCATCGCGCTGGTGATCACCTACATCGGCGAGGAGTGGCCGCCCGAGCGCGTTGCCCTGATCATGAGTTTTTATGTCAGCGGAACTGCTCTGGGCGGCTTCCTTGGCCGCCTGACTTCGGGATACTTAGCCGACTGGTTCGGTTGGCGCGTGAGTTTTCTTGCTCTTGGAACAGCCGCTCTGGCCGGAGCGGGAGCCGTGGCCGCGTGGCTGCCGCGCGGACGCCGCCGGGCGCCGCCGACAAACTCCGGCATGCGCTTCGCCTTCCCCGACGCGGCAATGCTGCGCAAGTTTCGGACACTCTTCTGGCGCCGTCGCCTTGTGGCCACTTTTGCCGTTGGCTTCAATGTGCTCTTCTCGCTGGTGGGCGTCTTCACCTGGATCACTTTCCACCTGGCCGCGGCGCCCTTCAGCCTGTCGACTGCGGCGCTCAGTTCGCTCTTTTTTGTCTACCTGATCGGCCTCGTTGTCACGCCAGCCGCCGGATTTCTGATTACACGGGTTGGGCTGCGCGCGGGAATCAGCGGCGCAATTCTCTGCTCGATGACCGGCGTCCTGCTCACGCTTGCTCCGTCGCTGCCGGTGATTCTTGTGGGACTGACCTTGCTTTCTTCAGGAGTTTTCATCTCTCAGACCGCCTCGCAGAGCCATCTTCGCGTGGCCGCACCGCCCGAGGCGCGGGTCACCGCCGCGGGGCTTTATCTGACCTGTTATTACATCGGGGGCACCGCTGCCGGCGTGGTTCCCGGAGCATTCTGGGCGCTGGGCAAGTGGCCGGCCTGCGTTGCCTTCATCGTCACGATGCAGGCTGTGGCGCTTGTGATCGCGCTCGTGGGCTGGCGCGCGCCCAAGGCTGCATAAGAGATCGCCGGGAGGCCGATGAACCCCTGCGGCGGCTGAACGAATCTAACAGAAGCAATGGCCCGGCCAGATATGCCATGTGGCATGCGGGCCTCACAATCGTGAAGTGAGCCGAAGTTCCCCGGCCCGCAAGAGAACAATCGAGCAGCCAGAGTAAAGCACTCAAGGAGAGTTGTTTGCCCGAAGTCGTACCAGCATCGCCGGTCAATGCTAGCCCCGAGGCCAGCCCTGCCGCGCCGTCCACGTCTGCCCAGACGCAGGGTCTCGGCGTGCAGTGGAAGCCGCGCGTCAATCCATGGATCATTGCGGCGACGGTTGCGCTGGCCGCCTTCATGGAGGTGCTCGACACCTCCATTGCCAACGTGGCTCTGCCCCACATCGCCGGCTCGCTGGGCGCTTCGACCGACCAGGGCACATGGGTGCTGACCAGCTATCTAGTGTCGAATGCAATAGTGCTGCCCATCGGCGCCTGGGCCTCGAGCGTTCTGGGCAGGCGCAACTTCTTCGTCCTCTGCATTGTGATCTTCACCATTTCCAGCTTCCTTTGCGGATCGGCGTTGTCGCTGCCCATGCTTCTGCTTTTTCGCATCCTGCAGGGCATCGGCGGCGGCGGAATGCAGCCCATGGCCCAGGCCATCATGGCCGACAGCTTTGAACCACAAAAGCGCGGACAGGCTTTTGCCCTGTACGGCCTGGTGGCTGTGCTCGCGCCCTCGATCGGACCAACGCTGGGCGGCTGGATCACGGATAACTTCTCCTGGCGCTGGATCTTTTTCATCAACATTCCGGTGGGCATTCTGGCTTTCATTCTGGTCAACCGGCTGGTCGAGGATCCGCCGTGGATCAAGGCCGACCGCTCGCGACTGCGCAATATCGACTACCTGGGTCTGAGCTTTCTCACCATCGCCATGGGCGGCCTGCAGATCATGCTCGACAAGGGCGAAGAGAACGACTGGTTCTCCTCCGGCTTCATTCGTTTCTTCGCGGTGCTCTTTGTCGGCGGCATCACGGCCCTGATCTGGTGGGAGTGGCGGCACAAGAACCCGATCATCAATATCAAACTTTTTCGCTTTAAGAACTTTGCCATCTGCTGCTTCCTGATGGCGCTGGTGGGCGGCGTACTCAACGCCAACACCGTTTTGCAGCCGCAGTTTATGCAGCAATTGCTGGGCTGGAACGCCACCACTGCCGGGATGGCGCTGACAGCGGGCGGCGTGATGCTGCTGTTTATGATGCCTCTGGCCGGCTTTGCCACCGGCAAAGTGGCAGCGCGCTACCTGGCGATGGCCGGCTTTACGATGTTTGTCATCACCTTCCGCTACGCGGCCGAGGTGACTACGCTGAATATGACCTTTCCGGCGGCGTCGTGGCTGCGTGTCGTTCAGATGATGCCGCTGCCTTTCTGCTTCATCTCAATCACCACGGCGGCCTATGTGGGCATGCCAAGGGAGGAGAGCAATCAGGTGGCCGGACTGATCAACTTCGTGCGCAACATCGGCGGCAGCATCCTGATCGCGATCACGAATGCGCAGGTGACCAACCGTACTCTGTGGCACGAGCAGCACCTGCAAACCGCAATGTCTTCGGCCAGCAGCGCCTTTGGGCAACACCAGCAGGCGCTGACGGGATTTTTCAGCGGCAGTTTTGGCGGGCCTAATGGAAGTGGAATGGCGTTGGCCTCGATCTATAACCAGCTCAACCAGCAAGCGCAGATGCAGGGCTACCAGGATGTGTATATGGAGCTATCTTGGATGTCGGTAGGCCTGATCGTGCTGGCGCTGCTGCTGAGCAGGAACAAGCCGGGCGCAGGAGCCAGCGCCTCGGAGGCAATGCATTGACGGCAGGGAACGGAGATCAGAGATCAGTAAGGGACCGGGACCGTTGCCCTGCCGGGCAACGTTGAGACAAGGTAGTCGCCCAGTCTAAACTTGAAGTCGAAGTTTCACGCAAACTGCCATGGCGGGTGAATTGCCGGCGGTTGCGAAAAGGGAGAGATGACACAATGGCACTGTTCAAGACATCGAATCCGGCATTGAGCGACAAGACGTTTGAGAACCTTTCCAGAGCGCAGTACGGCGGCGTGATCGACGAATCGACCCGGATGACGCTGAACGGTACAGTCAACAAGACCGGCATTTTGCTCGTCTGCGCCATCGCGTCCGCGGCCTGGGTCTGGCATGGCTTCATTCAGTCGCGCGATTTCTCAGACGTGGTGCTGCCAATGATGGTTGGGGTTTTTGGCGGGTTTATCGTCGCCATGATCACGGCTTTCAAGAAGGAGTGGTCGCCGGTGACGGCGCCCATCTACGCGCTGCTCGAAGGCCTGTTTCTGGGCGGTCTGTCTGCCACGCTTGATCTGCGCTATCCGGGCATCGCCATGCAGGCCGTGGGCTTGACCTTTGGCACGCTCTTGGTGATGCTTCTGGCCTATCGCTCGGGCTTGATTCCAGTGACGGCGAAGCTGCGCATGGGGATCATCGCGGCTACCGGCGGCATCGCGCTCCTCTATATGGTGGAATGGTTGCTCAGTTTCTTTGGCGTCTATTTCGCTAGCATCAATGGCTCCGGGCCCATCGGGATTGGCTTCAGCCTCATTGTCGTGGCCATCGCGGCCCTCAATCTGGTGCTGGATTTCGACTTTATCGAGAGAGGCGTGCAATACGGCGCTCCGAAATATATGGAGTGGTACGGCGCTTTTGGAATTATCGTCACGCTGGTCTGGCTCTATCTGGAAATCCTGCGGCTGCTTACCAAGCTGAACAGGAGAAATTAGAAATTGTCAGGACAGAAAGGGCGAGGCAGTTACTAACTGTCTCGCCCTTTTTGTCCGGTCACCAGAACTGTTTCACCTCGCTTGTGAAACGATGTTCACAGGATTATTGATGTGGAAGCGAATAACCACCGGTTGGCCATCGTACGAGATCACTTTGTCCGGATTGCCGGTAACTTCAACGCCCGCTCCGTGGCTTTTGCTTACCACTACTAACTGGAAGCTCCGGCTCTTTAACATGCCGGGGAATTCGCCTTTTCGTGCGTCAATCGTGAGCTGCCGCTTCGCGTCATCCCAATGGAAGGCAATCGTCGAATAAACTCCCTTTTCATAATCGTAGTTATCGTTCTCGTCTTCATAAAGTGTGAAGTCGCCCGAGGCGCCGGGATAGATGCGTAACTCGATTGGGTCGGCGGGCTTTTCCGTCGAGTATTGAAGAAATGGCCCCATCGGAACAATCGATCCGGCCTTGACCATGAGCGGCATCTTTTCGATGGGAGCATCGGCGTTGATCGCGCTGCCACCCTCCAACTTCTCACCCGTCCAGAAATCGATCCAGGATGCTCCGGCCGGCAGATAGACGCTTCTTGTCTTCTGTCTGGGTTCGACGACTACTTCTCTGGCGTGAATAGCCGGAGTCTTCCAGTAGAGCTTTGCGCGGAAGGCGCCCAGAGAGCTGTTTGCCGTCTCGAACTTGAAGTCGTACGCCTTGCCGGCCACTAACTCGACGGGCACCGTCCATGACTCCATCGATTCGTAGTTATGAGTGATCTCCTTGCCGTCCAGATAAACTCGCCGCGGTCCAAAGCTCTTCAGATTGAAGCGATACTTTCCGGTCTCAGTGGGAGTTAGTTTTCCTTCCCAGCGAATGGAGAACCTCGGGTTAGTGATGAAACTCTGCCAGCCCGTGTACCAATCCAGATTGACATCCGGTTCCACATCCTCATGGCAGACATTCTTGAATTGTTCATCGCAATAGTAGGTGGCGTTCAGGCCCGGCTTGCCTTCCTTCGTGGTGTAGTTTTCCGGTCCAACAAGCACGCCATCCTCCGGCGGACGATGGTACATGTACTCCGTTACGGGAGCGACCATGATCGCCGGGCCGAACATATATTGATCGTCGATCGAATAGGTCTTGTGGTCGGTAGCGAAATCCATTGGCAGGCCGCGCATGATCGTCGAACCGCTGTGCGTAACCTGCCAGCCCAGCGAATAAATGTAAGGCAGCAGGCGATAGCGCAGGTTATCAAACTTCTCTAACACTGGAACGTATTCGCCAAACTCCCATATCTCACGCGGAGTCTCAGAGCCGTGCGAGCGGAAGATGGGAGCAAATGCGCCGAACTGGAACATGCGGGTGTAGAACTCCTGATAGGCGGGGTCCTTGCCGCCATTCATGAAGACGCCGCCCTGGCATCCGAGCGAGTAGGCGCCGATATCAAAGGTCCAATAGGGAATTCCGGACATGCTGTGGTTGACTCCGGCTGCGATCTGCCGCCTGAATACAGGCCAATCGGCGCCAATGTCGCCGGACCATGTGGTCGCCGCTGCCCTTTGCTGGCCGGCGAAGGTCGAGCGGGTAAGAATATAAACCCGCTTGCTGTCCGTTTCCTTCCGCTGATTGTTATAAACCGCCTCGGTATCGAGCAGCGGATAACTATTGAGATAGCGGGCAAAGGTGCCGAGATGATTATCCTGGACGCGCTTCATCTCGTATTCTTCGCCCTCTTGGGTGAGGGCGTTGACCATATCCGGCTCGGTCGAGTCCATCCACCAGCCGTCGACGCCTTTTGAGAAAAGTCCCTCGCTGGCGTACTTCCAATACAAATCCGTGGCGGCAGGATCGTAGACATCGAAGTACTTAAAGCCGGCCCAGCCAACGGTTGGAAAGAGATATCCGTGCTTGTCCATATCCTTATAGATCTTTGAAGATGGTCCAAGCCCGGCCCAGATCGAAATCATCAGATGGAAGTGTTCGTTATGTAACCCGTCGATCATTTCTTTGGGGCGGGGATACTTCGATTCATCGAAGATCATTCCACCCCAGTTATCGTTATTACCCCAGTAGTTCCAATCCTGCACGATGTTATCGATGGGGATGTGCTTCTCGCGATAGGTCTGCGCAATTCCCAGCAGTTCGTCGCGGGTGGCATAGTGTTCCTTGCTCTGCCAGTATCCGTAGGCCCATTTGCCATAGAGCGGAGCCTCGCCAGTGAGCTGTCTGTATCCGGCGATCTCCTGGTCGATAGTGGGGCCGTAGAAAAAGTAGTAATCGATGTTATCGCCGACTTCGGACCAGAACGAGGTTTGACCGTTGCTGTCATCGAAGATCGTTTTGGAATAGTTATCCCAGAAGATACCGTATCCCGCAGTCGAGACAAGCACCGGCGTGACGGCTTTGGTGTTGGCCTGCACGATCTTCACCGTGTGACCGCGATAGTTCATGACGCCCAACTGCTGCTGTCCCAGGCCATAGACGCCTTCATCCGCGCTGAGCGTGAAGTTTTGCCGCACGCTGAAGGCCTTGCTTTCGCGCTCGATTCCCGTTGGCTCGAAGACAGCCATTCCGTGCTCTTTCAAGACCGTGCCGCCATTGCTATCGAGAAACTGAATGGAGCCGTCGCTCTTGCTCACCAGCAACGTGATCTTCCCGGAGCTCAGGGTGACCTTGGTAGCGTCATCCTTGACCGAAACGTCCAAAGCGGGCAGGTCTTTTTGGATTACGGAGAGGCTGGCCTTTGCGGACGTGCCTCCGGCCGGCCATTTCACCACGCGGACGGTGCGTTCGGCGTAGAACTGGACCTTCACGTTCAGATTGCCGACTGCCAGTTGAATGCCGTTCTGAACTTGATGGACGATTCCTGGCGCCGAAGCGGCCTGTGAATCCTTCGAGGACTGAGCGCTACTCTGGCAGAAGACCGGCGAAACACTCAGGCAAAGCGCCAGTGTGGGCACAGCAGTCCGCAATGCGGGAATCGGAAATTTCATCTTCGTACGCCTCTCTTGCTAAATCATGTAACCGTTTTCTTTTTCGGAGCCGTGAATGGTGATCTAAACAATGTCACATCGCTCGCTTCTCCAACTCCAAACATTCGTCGGGCGCTCCCGGCCTCGATAACGAGACCGGAAGACGCACAATCTAACCCTTGGCAAACATCTGCTTGATGCCGCGCAGCGCCTGGCGCGTTCGTTCTTCGTTTTCGATCAGTGAGAAGCGCACATGGCCGTCGCCGTAGTCGCCAAATCCAATCCCCGGCGAGACGGCTGTCTTGGCTTCGGTCAACAGTCTCTTTGAAAACTCAAGAGACTTGAGAGCCTGGTAGGCCTCTGGAATCCTCGCCCAGACAAACATGGTTGCCTTGGGCGATGCTACAGGCCAGCCGAGCGCATTGAGGCCTTCGACCAGCACGTCGCGGCGCTTGCGATACTTCTCGCAGATCTGGTGGACGCACTCCTGCGGGCCTTCGAGTGCATGGATGGAAGCGACCTGAATCGGAGTGAATGTTCCGTAGTCGAAGTAGCTTTTGAGGCGGGCGAGGGCGGAGACGAGCATGGGATTTCCAACCATGAAGCCAACGCGCCAGCCGGGCATGTTGTAACTCTTCGATAGGGTGAAGAACTCGACGGCGACGTCTTTTGCCCCCGGGACCTGCAAGACGCTCGGCGGTTTGTAACCGTCAAAGGCGATGTCGGCGTAGGCCAGATCCTGAATGAGGTGGAAGCCGTATTCCTTGGCCATCTCGACGAGACGAGCGAGGAAGGGCAGGTCCACACATTCGGTTGTGGGGTTCGACGGGAAGTTGACGATCAAAGCCTTGGGGCGGGGGACCATGCGCGGGATCAGATCCTCAAGCTGGGCGAGGAATTTTTCCTGGTCATGGACGGGGACACTGACCACATGAGCACCTGCGATGACCGGGCCGTAGATGTGGATGGGGTAGCTGGGATTGGGCACCAGCACCGTGTCGTTCGAGTCGAGGATGGCGAGGCAGAGGTGGGCGATGCCCTCTTTGGAGCCGATGGTCACGATGGCTTCGGTCTCGGGATCGAGATCGACGTCGTAGCGGGTCTTGTACCAGTTGCAGATGGCCTTGCGCAGGCGCGGAATGCCGCGCGAAACCGAGTAGCGATGGGTGGGCGGCTTGAGCGCCGCCTCGATCATTTTGTCCACGATGTGCTTGGGCGTGGCCCCGTCGGGGTTGCCCATGCCGAAGTCGATGATGTCCTCGCCGGCGTGGCGGGCGGACTTCTTCATTGCGTCGGTGATATTGAAGACGTAAGGCGGTAAGCGCTGAATACGGGAAAACTCTTCCATGATGACTCCAGTGTAAAGCCAGTGGCCAGTGATTGGCGGTCAGTGGTCGGCTTTCAGTAAACGGCTGGCGGCGAACGAGCGAAATCCGGAACAGTGGGCAGACCTAAACTGCCAACTGAAAACTGAAAGCTGTTTATCGGGATGAGGTGGAACGGAGTCTAGGCGGCCGCAGCCGCTGCCGCTGCGCGGGCGATGACGGGATGGAGAAAGGGGTGGTGCATGAGGTTGATTATAGCGCCGCTCGGCCCCTTCGAGATGCCAACCCCGGAATTTATACTCAAAGACAAGATGAGCGATTTCTTACCTGTAGACGAACAGATGGACCTGCTTGAGAAGGGCGCTTCGGAGATCATCCGCGTCAGCGACCTGAGAGAGCGCCTTGAAGAGAGCCGCAAAACCGGGCTACCTTTGCGAATAAAGGTCGGCTTCGACCCGACATCGCCCGACCTGCACCTCGGCCACACCGTGCTGATGCGCAAGCTGCGCCACTTTCAGGTGCTGGGGCATACCGTCATTTTTCTGGTCGGCGACTACACTTCGCTAATCGGCGATCCAACTGGACGAAACGTCACGCGCAAGCCGCTGACGCGCGAACAGATCAACGAGAACGCCAAGACCTATACTGACCAGGCTTTCAAGATCCTCGACCGCAGCGTCACAGAGATTCGCTACAACAGCGAGTGGCTGGGCAAGCTCGGCTACGAGGACATTGTTCGCCTGGCGGCGCGCTTTACGGTTTCGCAGATGCTCGAGCGCGACGACTTTCACAAGCGCTACGAGGCCGAGCAGCCGATCAGCCTGCACGAGTTTCTGTATCCGGTGATGCAGGGCTACGACTCGGTCTGCCTGGAGTGCGATGTGGAACTGGGGGGGACCGACCAGAAGTTCAATCTGCTCTGCGGCCGCGAGTTGCAGCGCCAATATGGCCAGAAGCCGCAGATCGTGCTGATGACGCCGATTCTCGAAGGCCTGGATGGCGTGCAGAAGATGTCAAAATCGCTGGGCAATGCCATCGGCATCAGCGAGCCGCCGGCCGAGATGTATGGCAAGTTGATGTCGATCTCCGATGAGCTGATGTGGAAGTATTTTCTCTTCTTGACCGACCTGAAGCAGTCGGAGGTTGATGCGCTGCGTGGTGATGCGGCTGCGGGCAAAGTCCATCCGATGGACGTGAAAAAGCGGCTTGCGCGTTCGATTACCGCGGACTTCCACGGGGAGGAAGCGGCGAAAAGCGCAGATGAGAATTGGGCACGGATGTTCCAGCAGAAGGAGACATCCGAAGACCTCGAAGAAGTAGCCGTAGCCTTCGCCGAGGTGGCCGGTCCGGAGCCAATGCAGATTCGTCTGCCCAAGCTTCTGGTGCATCTCGGACTAGCTGCCAGCGGCGCCGAGGCCAATCGCAAGATCGCCGAGAAGGCCGTCAAGCTGGACGGCGAGGCGGCCGGTGGCGCGATGATTTCTGTGGCTGCGCTGCCTGCGCGGATCGTAGTCCGGTTGGGCAAACGGGCTAAGGTCGCGGTGGTGGCCTGAGCCCGCACAACGAAGACTCGAGACCACTCCCTGGAGGTTGTTCAATGGACCGTCGCCGCTTCCTGTTCGAGGCGAGCGCAATAGCGATGGCCACAGGCCGCAGCCTATCGATGGCGCAGTCGCTGCCGGGTGTCTCTGTGGAGTTGACGCTCCGCGAAGAGCCGGCAGGTCCGCGCGTTCCGTTGAACTATGTAGGCTTGAGCTATGAACTGGCCCAGTTGTCCGACCCGAGGTTTTTCTCAGCTTCCAATCGCGATCTGGTTGCATACTTCCGCCTTCTCAGCCCGCAAGGCGTCTTGCGCGTGGGCGGCAATACCAGCGAATTTTGCTGGTTCAAGGCGGATGCCACCACGCCGGTGCCTCAGTTGCATCTTCCCTCAGGCGACATCGATACCAACTGGATGCCGCACCGGCTATTTGCGATCACGCCGGAGGCGATCGACGAGTTGGCGGGCTTTCTCGATGCGACGGGCTGGAGGCTGATTTATGGCCTCAACTTTGGCAACAGCGCGCCCGGGCGCGCGGCTGATGAGGCGGCTTATGTGGCGCGCAAAGCGGGCAGCCGACTGGAGTTTTTTCAGATTGGCAATGAGCCCGATTTCTATTCCATGGCCAACAACCTCACGCGTCCGCCCGGCTGGGGCTTTGCAGAATACTTGCAGGAGTGGACTGCCTTTGCCGAGGCAATCGCCACACGGGTGCCGAATGCGCGATTTGGCGGGCCCGATGTGGGTGCCTCCTCCGACTGGGTGACGCGGTTTGGCGAGCAATTGCCGGCAGCGATCCGGCCCAGGCTGGCGGCTCTGACGGGGCACTATTATGCCGAGGGTCCGCCGGACGACCCGCGGGTGACGGCCAGCCGCCTGCTCGCTGGCAATCCCAATATCCCTGCTGAGATGAAGCGGATCGAAGAGACGGCGCGATCGCACTCCCTGATCTATCGCATGACCGAGGGCAACTCCTGCTATCGCGGCGGAAAGCCGGGCATGAGCAATGCCTTTGCCTCCGCGCTCTGGGCGGGGGACTACATGCTGCTGCTCGCCAGTCTGGGATGCGCCGGCGTGAATCTGCATGGCGGCGGCAGCGCCTTTCTTACCGCCGGACTTGGTGATCATACGCCGGGCATGAACGTTGCAAAGACTCCGCAAATCAAGCGTAGCGGATTTTATACGCCCATCCAGGCCGAGCCGGGCAGCGATGTTAAGGCCATGCCGATCTTTTATGGCATGTTGCTAGCAGGCCAGTTTGCGGGTCTTGATCTGCTTCGTGCGGAGGTCGACATGCAAGGCGTGAATGCCACAGCCTATGCCGCGCGGCACAAACAAGGATTCAAGGTGGCCGTCTTCAACAAAGACGAATCGCGAGTGCTTGCGTTACGGATTCGCGCGCCGCGCCGCGCGGAGAGCGCAACCGCATGGAGATTGCAGGCGCCCGCGCTGGACTCGACTGAGGGAGTGACGCTGGCTGGGGCCGAGATCGAGGCCCACGCGCAATGGAGCCCGAAGGCCGTGGAGCCTGTCGCAACTCAGCATGGAGTGCCGCGGATTCAGGTTCCAGCGGGCAGTGCTGCGCTGTTGTTCTTGGCCTAGCCGCCATTTCTCACAGGGGTCAGTTTTGGCTGGAGCGGCGGGACTGAGCGGGCCTGGAGAGTAGATTCCCGGCAAGAAGCTGTTCTGGAAGCGGAGCAGCGGTTGCGCGGAGGGAC
>JBEKOA010000013.1:0-47045 GCA_049522255.1 Occallatibacter sp. | reverse complement strand
GCGCGGCGGCGGCGTTCTTGCATGGCTGCAAAGTCACGACGCGGAGCACTGGATCCTGACATGCCTTACAGCTTACTGCAATGGCACTAAGTTTGTCACTATATTATGCGAGGTTGAGTAAGCATTCCATCTTGATCCGATGGCGGCATCGTCACCGAAGTCGAAGCTATCGAAACCGCCTTGCCTGCGCCTGGAGGGCGTCGCGGCCACTTGAGCCGGCGCTGGATTGACTTCTGGATCCCTGGCCACCTCGCGCCAGGCGTCGCGCACGTTCTTGACACAATCGATCGCGTGCTCGAATTTTTGCCGCGAGACCGACTGGGAGGCCTGCAGGATCTGCGCAAAGATCGAGGCGTAGAACTCGCTGAGCACTTGCGCGGGCCGCCCGCCCACGTCCATGCGCAGACGCGCTTGCAGGTGGATGGCGTCCTTGCCCGACACGGGATTGGAATAGCTCAACGATGTCGTGCCCGTGATCTCATTGATCTTTGAGACTACATTCAGCGTCCCGATCGATCCTGGAGTGTTCGATGTGATCGACAGGTTCTGCGCCCCACTCTCACTGGTTACAATCGAGGCCGTCACGCCGAGAACGGAGGGGTTCAAGGTGATGGTGTTTTCCAGATCGGTGAGAGTGTTCTTGCCGCTGCCGGTGTAGAGGGTATGAGCTGCCGGACCGCTGCTGGGCACACCGCCAATCACAATGGTCTCTGCCGAGCCGCTGCCCACTTGAATCGACATCGAGCCGGAGAGGGTGCCTTCGCCAACAAGGCCCGCCGCAACGGCGTCGTCTCGCTGGACAGCGATCTGAAAACCATCACGGATCCCTTTCTCAAGCAGGCCCTCATGCTGGCAGTCGACGGAACCGAGCCCAATGAGTTGCGCAAGATCATGCGCGTCAGCCTGGACTCCAGTGCGGAGAACGACGAGCGGCTCCCCGCGGTCTTCGAGTCGGCAGGAGGATTCTCGCCCACCATCGGCATTCTGGGCGCGGTGCTGGGCCTGATTCAAGTGATGCAGCATCTGGACAACATCCAGGAGGTAGGCCGCGGCATCGCCGTCGCCTTCGTCGCAACTATCTATGGAGTCGCCGCCGCAAATCTATTCTTCCTGCCCTTCGCCGGGAAGATGCGCATCCGGCAGCACGACGACCAGCAGCGACGCGAGATGATGCTGGAGGGAGTGATCTCGATTCTCGAAGGCATGAACCCGCGCATGCTCGAAGTCAAGCTGGCGGGCTTTCTGAATGAGCTTCCGCAGAAGAAGGAGCGCGCGGCATGATGCGCGAACGGCGCAAGGGCAACATCAGCCGGGATCGCTGGCTGGTCTCTTATGCCGACTTCATCACCCTGCTCTTCGGTCTCTTCGTCGTTTTGTTCGCTTTCGCCAAGGCGGATCAGAAGAAGCAGGCCCAGGTCGCGACAGCCATCAACACCGCTTTCCGCTCTCTGGGCATCTTCCCCGACGCCTCGCGCAGACCGTCGAAAGGCGCAAGCGGCGCAGCCGGCACAGACCCAGCAGTCATCCCCATGAACATCGTGATGGGTGAGGATGTGCTCTCTCCCGCCAGGGTGAAAGATGAACTGGGCACCATTCGCCGCGATCTTGAGCAGAGACTTTCGAACCAGGTCGCCACGCACACCGTCTCCATTCAAATGGGTCGCGACGGGCTGGTAATCAGCCTGCGCGAGGCCGGATTCTTCGATTCCGGCTCGGCTATCCCGAAGCCCGAGACGCTGCCCACGCTGCGCCAGATCGCGGCTTCCCTTGCCCCGACACCCTACGATCTGCGCATCGAGGGCCACACCGACAACATACCCATCCACACGGCGCAATTCGACTCCAACTGGGAGCTCTCCTCGGCGCGCGCCACCCGGATTGCCCGTCTCCTCATCGACATGCAGGCCATCCCTCCAGAGCGGATCTCGGCCGCAGGCTACGCCGAGTTCCATCCCGTGGTCGGCAATGACACGGCCGAGGGCCGATCTGAAAACCGCCGGGTCGATCTGGTGGTCCTGCCCCGCACCAAGATCAATTTTGCTACGACCGGACTTACTCCGTCCAACGGCGAATGGCACAGAATCACCGATGGCGATGCGGTGGATCAGCAATAGCGGAGTTGGCGGAGTTAGTGTGGTTAGCGAAGTCAGCCCGGTCAACCTCGTCAACTCCGCGACAGGCGCGAAGCGCGGCTAACACCGCTAACACCGCTCTCGCCCCTTACTCCACTCCCAGCACTTTGACGATCACCCGCTTCCGCCGCTGCCCATCGAACTCGGCATAGAAGACCCGTTGCCAGGTTCCCAGGTCCAGTCGGCCGTTCGTCACCGGCAGCGTGGTCTCGTGATGCAGCAGCAGCGACTTCAAATGCGCGTCGCCGTTGTCTTCGCCCGTCTGGTGGTGCTTGTAATCGGGCCGCGCCGGAGCCAGTTCCTCCAGCCATTTGCCGATATCCTCAATCAGCCCGCTCTCCAGATCGTTCACGTAAACGGCAGCGGTGATATGCATCGGCGAGACGAAGCACAGCCCATCCTTCACGCCGCTGCGTTTCACAATTTGCTCCACCTGGTCTGTAATGTGCACCATCTCCCGCCGCTTTTTCGTTTCAAAGACCAGATACTCCGTATGACTCTTCATGCAAACCTCCGCGCTAAGCTATCTTGCCCCGACCGATCTAGGCTGCGGATTGCTTACGAACGCTCCGTGTCCCATCCATTCGCCTATTTCCTCGCGAACGGGTGGGAAACCACGGACACCGCCGGAACTCCGCAAACCACGCTAACTCCGCTATTCTAAAGTCCAGCCGTGAAAGCGCCTCAACCCACCCCCGCCCAGCGCCTGCGCCGGATGCACGGCCAACTCTTCGAGGCCTATGGACCGCAGCACTGGTGGCCGGCTAACACTCCCTTTGAGGTGATCCTCGGCGCCTACCTCACGCAGAACACATCCTGGAAGGCCGTCGAGCGCTCGCTCTCGAATCTGCGCGCCGCGGGAGCCCTGACGGTGGAAGGCATGCTTTCGCTCGCTCTCGAAGACTTGAAGCGGCTGATCCAGCCCTCCGGATTTCAAAGCCGCAAGGCGCCCGCGCTGAAGGCATTTGTGGCCATGCTGGATGAGGAGTTCGGCGGATCGCTCGATCGTCTCGCCACCAGCCCCACAGCCGCTTTGCGCTCGCGGCTCCTGGCCTTACCCGGTGTTGGTCCGGAGACAGCCGATGCCATCCTGCTCTATGCGCTCGGCCACCCCGTTCCGGTCGCCGACGAGTATCTGCGCCGTATCGCCGGCCGTCACCGGCTTTTGACGCCTCCGCCCGGCCATGATCGCAAAGGATATGATTCGATGGCCGATCTCACCCGTCTGGCCTTTGCTGCAGATCATCCTCGGAGCCAGGCGCGGCTCTTCAACGAATTTCATGCCCTTACGGTTGCCGTGGGCAAGGCACATTGCGGAAAAACCGCCCAATGCCAGGGCTGCCCTTTGGCCGCGGATCTGGAAGTTGCGAATCGGCAGAACAGAAGACGCAAACTTGCCGTAGGATAAGGAATAAGGAACTCCAACCGATGGGACAATCCGCTTCTACCATGCAGCTAACGCGGGCTGCCGACTATGCGGTTCGCGTGATGATTCATCTGGCCACGCTGCCCGCCCAGGAGCGCGCGCTGCTGCCCGCGCTGGCCAAAGCAACCGGCGCGCCCAAGAGCTTCCTTTCCAAGGTTTTGCAGGCATTATGCCGGGCCGGGTTCATTGCCTCCAGGCGTGGGCAGGCAGGCGGCTTTGAGATTCTGCCTCCAGGACGCGCGGCCTCGATCCGCACCGTGATCGAGGCCATCGAAGGCCCCATCAGCTTGAACCTTTGCCTGACCACCGGAGTATCCTGCAATCGAAGCTCTCACTGCCCGGCGCACCCTGTTTGGGAGCAAGCGCAGCAGGCCATGTTAGAGGTGCTGAGCGCAGCAACCGTTGCCGACCTGGCAGTCGAGGTAGCATCCCCAAGGGTGCATCTGGCCACAAGCAGTCATTAATCCAGCCGGACGAATACTGCCAGAGGCTCAACCCAACAACTGCTTCGCCACCCTGATATAGAGCTCGACAGCTTCGAGGAGTTCCTTCTTCGCGAGCTTCTCAAAGGGCGTGTGAGCCACATGGATCGAACCCGGACCGAGCAGCAGCGGTTCGCCCCAGTTACTCAGTTGGGGAATGTCGGTCGAGAACTTCGCCACCATGGTGGGCAACCCTTCGACGGCGCGCATGCGGATGAAAGGCGTGTCGAGAGTGAACTCAACCTCTGCCAAATCGCCTGCGATTTCGGTCAGTTGAGCCCGCACCGGTCCCGAGTCGGTGACCGTGCGCACCAGCACCTGTGCCTCGGCCTTATCGGCAATGACATTGGGCGCGTGGCCGCCTTGGATCTGGCCGATGTTGAGCGTACTGGGACCAACGCCCTCCAACTCCGGCAGCGGCATGGTCAGCAGCTTGCCGAGCACTTCCACCAACTTGTGAACGGCGCTCTCTCCCAGCTCGGGATAGGCCGAGTGGGCCATCTTGCCGGTGGACTTGAAGGCCGCCCGCAGCGCTCCCTTCGAAGCCAGGGCCAGGCGGTTGTCGGTCGGCTCGCCGTTGATCAGGAAGCGGCTTCCCTTTGCCGCCTTGTTGGCAGCCAAGGCGCCTGCGGAGTCGCGTTCTTCGCCGCTCAAAAACAGCAGCCCAACCTTGAAACCCTGCCCGCGAAGCGCCTCGGCAGCGGCGACCTGGGCCGCCAGGATGCCCTTGGCGTCGCAAACTCCACGGCCATAAAGGAATTCGTCATCCTCGCTGAAGGGAATGTAGGGCGGAACGGTGTCCATGTGAGTGGAAAAGACGAGGTCCGGGTTCATGCCGGCCATACCGGCATAGACATTCCAGCGCGGGCCGCCGCCGGGATTCTCTTTCGGCTGTTCAACGGGAGTCTTTTCCACGACCCAGCCGCGCTGGCCGAGAAAATCGGCGAGAAAATCGCCCACAGCGCCTTCGTGGTAGGTGGTGGACTCGATTTCGCAGAGCTGACGGGTAAACCGAATGGGGTCAAGGGAAACGCTGGGCGATTCGGCGGGCAAACGATCATTCATGATGCTGCCAGAATATCCTATGGGCCGCTTCGTCCCAGTGGATGAAATGGGCGATTCTCATCCTGGTCGGTCACCGGCTGCGGCTTTCTGATCCTCCGCAACGAAGCACTTTTCGGATAGGATGTATCCTCGAAAAAGGCGCGTAGAATAAAGAGCAAGAGTACCCCGATCTCCCCGCCAATCCAGTCCAGCTTGCGTTCGGCTGGCTGAAGGAGCAACTGCGATGACCCCGGTCAGCGATTCCGCCCTCGACTCACTGCACGCCACCGCAACGAGCATCTTCACTGGCGCCATTGAGGCGAGCAGCATTGCATCGGCCTTCGACCGCCGCATTCGCATCGAGGGCAGCACGCTGCATCGCCTTCTGCCCGATGGCAGCGGACCGGAGACAATCAACATTTCATGTTACAAGCGCATCTTTGTCATCGCGCTGGGCAAGGCAGCCGGTCCCATGCTCGAGGTACTGCTGGATCGCGTGAAGCGCCGCAAGGGAATGCGCGGCATCTGCTGCTCCAACCAGTTGCCCAAAAAGCGCAGTTGGCGTTTTCGCTACTTTGAGGGCGGCCACCCAACGCCGAACGAAGACTCCTTTGCAGCCGCGCGGGCCGCACTGGTTATGCTCAAGAAGGCCCGCAAAGACACGCTGATCTTCTTTCTCATCTCGGGCGGCGGCTCGGCCATGTTCGACCTGCCTTTGGACCCGCGCATCTCGCTCGACGACACCATCGACTTCCATCAACTGCTGCTGGCCTCGGGTGCTCCGATCGGCGAGGTCAATACCCTGCGCAAGCACTTCTCAGCGGTAAAGGGCGGGCGGCTGGCCATCGCCGCTCCGGAAGCGGCCAAGGTCAGCCTCCTGGTTCCCGACGTGCCCTTGCGTTCGCTGGACGCGCTTTCCTCGGGTCCCACCTCGCCTGACCACTCTACGGTAGCCGAGGTGCGCGCCTTGCTTGACAAATACAGTCTCGCGCCCAAATTACCGCCCTCCATCCGCGCCTTTTTCGAGCGCGAAGATCTGCCCGAATCGCCCGGTAACAAGGGTTGGCATCCGCCTTTTTTTCCGAAACTCTCGATGCCTGGGTTTGTTCCCGCACGCCGCATCACGGACGCCGCCAGCATGTCGCATGAGGATACGCCTTTCCGCGATTCGGTCTTTGAGATCCTTCTCTCCAGCCATGATCTGGCGGAGAACGCACGCGCCCTGGCAGAGAAGGCGGGATTCCACGTGGTGGTGGACAACACCTGCGACGACTGGGACTACGCCGACGCCGCCCGTTATCTGATGGAGCGCTTCGATGCGCTGCGCGCGGTCCACCCCCGACTCTGCCTGATCTCAGTCGGCGAAGTCACGGTCACGCTCGACCGCGTACCTGGAGCAGGCGGCCGTAACCAGCAATTCGTCATGGCCTGTGCGTTGGAGCTTGAGAGTTATCCGGACCAGCGGCTGACCGTGCTCAGCGCCGGCTCAGATGGCATCGACGGTAACACACGTTCGGCCGGAGCCATCGCAGACCCAACCACCGTTACCCGCGCCCATGCCTTCGGATTCCATTTGAAGTCGTCGCTGGCCGCCTTTGACGCCTGTCCCATGTTCACCGCTCTGGGCGACGCGGTCGTCACCGGCCCCACCGGCCAGAATCTGCGCGACCTGCGCCTTCTGCTGGCCGATAACTCCTAACAGGATGGGACGAAGAAACGGGCTTGCCCACCCCCCTTGTGCAGCTAAGGATGGTTTCGTGGCTCGAAAAGAAACCCGCAAGACAGTCGCCAAGACTCCCGATATTCGCACCGTAGCCGCCCTGGCAAAGGTTTCCATCGCTACCGTGTCACGCACCGTCAACGGCTCCTCGGCGGTGAGCGAGCCGCTCAAGAAGCGGGTCTGGCAAGCCATCAAGCAGCTCAATTACTTCCCCAACAGCCATGCGCGCACCCTCGTCTCCGGCCGCAGCCGCCTGCTTGGCATCATCGTTGAGAACATCACCAACCCTTTCTTTCCCGAGCTGATCCAGAGCTTTGAAGAGATCGCGGTCGCCCACGGATACGAGATCCTGGTCAGCAGTTCGAATAGCGACCCGGCCTTGCTCACCCGGTGTGTGCGACGCATGCTGGAGCGCAAGGTCGAGGGCGTCGCGGTTCTCACATTCGGCGAAGAAGAGCCGGTGCTGGACCGGTTGATGCACAACAACATTCCCATGGTCCTTGCCGAATTCCACCTGGACAACCCCAAGACCGCCACCATTCTTCTCGACTACACCACCGGTATCCGCGCCGCCGTCGATCATCTAAAGGCGCTGGGACACTCGAAGATCGCCTTCCTGGCCGGCCCACACGCGCTGCACTCGGCCATCACTCGCGAAAACGACTACCGCACAGCGATGGAGGCCGCGAAGCTTCCTATCCAGAAGAAGTGGATCGTTGAGTGCGACCACACACTCAAGGGCGGCGTAATCGGGTTTGGAAGGTTGCAGGCGATGGCGGCGCGACCCACCGCCATCCTGTGCTCGAATGACATGACAGCCATCGGCGTTCTGCGCGCGGCCTATATGGATGGTTTGCGCGTGCCCCAGGATCTGTCGGTCATCGGCCTGGACGACATCGCTTTCGCCGAGTACACGCTGCCGCCGTTGACCACCATCCGGCTCCCCAGGGTTGAGCTTGCCCGCGCCGCCTTCGAGGCCCTCCGCCAGCAGGTCGAGGACTCCTCAAACCCCGAGATCCAGCGCGAGTTTCTGGTTTCGACCCGTCTGGTAGTACGGGGTTCGACGGCTGCTCCGGCCTCAGGCGGCGAATCGGCACCCCAACTTCCCACGAGGTAAGAGTCTGCGCCTATTCAGGTGATCCCTATCGCCGCATGTGGCAGCCAGTTCGCGGGCAGAGATCGCACGGCGAATGATACCGGCTGACCGACTCCATCGGCGCGAGGCCAACCAGGCCGGAGATGGATTTCAAAGGATGCATGAGCATGGAGGGCATCAGAGTCACTCCAACTGCGTTCGCCTGCACGAGCTGAAAAAGCTTGCGTTGTTCGCCAAGTTCCATGCCGCAGTAGCCGGGACTGTAGCGCGGGGTTAACCCTTCACCGTCGTGGAGATGCCGCCCGATGCGCAACATCAGAGCGTCAGCCGCTGCCTCCGCCGCCCAGGAACCGGTCGCGTCGATCACCCACGCCGAAAATGCGTCGCCGCTTTTTGTGACAGCTTCGGCGAGGCGCGAAGTCTCTTCGCCCACAGTTACAGCAAAGACAGCCACGCGTCCTGCATCTTCGAGGAAGTCTCCGATATTGCCAGAGATTGAGATGTCAGACAATTTCAGCGAGTGTGCTGTCTGGCCGCATACCTTGTACACGGCGTAGGCACCGCGTGGGTGGAGGCTCTTCAAGGCTTCCGAAACAATCTCAGAAATCTGTTCCGACCTGCGCGGTGCAGTCTGCTGGGGATAGCCCAGATAACGGTAGATTTCAACTGAGTCGGCAGGAGCGATAGGCAGGTCCAGACAGACTTCGGTGGTAAGCGCCTCGGGGCTGGCGCCCTCAGCATGTTGCGCGGTTGCGGACTTGAGTTCTTCTGCCACCGGACCTCCTGGACTGGACGCATCAAAACTCGACCCACACCCGTTTCGCGGCCTATCGCGTCAGTTCTTCCACGGTTGAGATCAGCGCTTTGATGTTCTCCGTTGGCGCATGAGGAGGCATTCCTCCGCCGCACGACACGATCAGGCGCGATTTGTCGCCGAGAGCGTTCAGAATCTCAGTCGTCGAGCGCTTCACATCCTCCGGCGTTCCCTCGGCCAGCACATCGCGCGGCGGCACGTTGCCCATCAGCGCGATCTTATTGTCCGTCCAACTCTTCATCTCAGAGAGCGTGTGCTGCACACCAAAGTTAAGCAAATTGATTCCAGTCTGTTCGAGCAAAGGCGCACTGGCCTTGCAAGGCGCGTCGTTGTGGAAGAACTTCACCGTCACGTTTGCCGCAAATACCCGTTGGAGATAGGGCACGGCGAACTTTTCGCAATCGCGGCGGCTGACGAAGCCAACGATGTCGTCGAGCAGGAAGATGCCGTCGATCGACGGAAAAACTTCGCGCTGATAATCAATCCAGTCCACCAGAAAATCCGTAACAATATCCAGCAGCCGATGCATCAGCTCCGGGTCGGTCTTGATGGCCTCAAGAAACTCCGGCGTGCCCATCAGGAAGGACGCGATGTTGAGCGGGCCGCGCGCCACCGCGAAACGAATCTTGTGGCCCGCTGCTTCGATCTCCGGCTGCAGGTGTTGGAGCCGCTTGATCACAAACGGCAGCAAGCCGTGCTTGCGCGGATTGGGCTTTTCCAGGCGCTCGACCTCCGACGGCGATAGAAGAACCTTCTTGGCGAATGGAAACTCGTCTTCGCCCCACATGGAGACGGAGCCGAAGGCGGAGGGTTCGGTGCACATTCCATACTCAGACCAGAAGCCGGGCAGGAACATCGTCTCTGGAAAGGTGCGGATGGCCTTGAGATTGTCATCGAGAAACGCGCGTTCGTCGGTGAAGTAATCCAGAATCGTGTGCCCCGCCCAGTTCGGCAGCCAGGGACTATCGATGATGAAAGCTGTCGGGAGGGGATGAATTACCTCCCCGCGGATCACAGAGACGAGAGTCTTCCATTGCTGATCGTTCATGGTGCGGAATCACCTCGGGGCGTCCTTCAATTCTAAGTTCCTGTTAAACGGCGCGCCAGATCGACCGACGCCGCGGCTGTTTCGCTGTACCCATCCGCGCCGATCGATTCGGCATATCCTCTTGTGACCGGCGCACCGCCGACCATGATCTTGATTTGCTCCCGAAGCCCGGCAGCTCGGAAAGCTTCGATGGTGTTCTTCATTGCGGGCATCGTCGTGGTCAGCAGCGCGGAAAGGCCAACGATCTGCACCGGCTTCTTCTTGACCGCGGCGACAAATGCCTCCGGAGGCACGTCGACACCAAGATCGGTCACCTCGAAGCCGCCTCCCTCGAGCATCGCGGCAACAAGATTCTTGCCGATATCATGCAGGTCGCCTTGCACCGTTCCTAGGACTACATGAGCTGCGGGCTGTGCACCAGACTGAGCAAGCAAGGGGCGAAGAATCGCGAAGATCTCTTTTGTCGCGCGGGCCGCCATGAGCAACTCCGGCACAAAGTACTCGCCTTCTTCAAAGAGCTTGCCCACCTCGGCCATCGCGGGACCTATACCCTGGCCGATCAGATCGAGCGGCTGAACGCCAGCGTCCAACTCCTCGCGAGCAGCGGCGACAGCATCCCGGACCTCCCCTTCTATCACTGACTTTCGCAAGGCCGACAGGTCATGCATGGGGCTCCCCGATTGATTCACAGCTCAGACAAAGCACCAATCTCACTTCTAACTTCAATGCCACGTAAATTATCGTACAACGTTGGCCCGATTGCGAGAGTGTTGGTGGTGCCCTCTATGCGATCACATGCACAACCCGCATCGTCATCCGAAATCGCAATCGTGTATTCTTGGTGCCATGGAAACCTTGAAAAAGATTGAGCGTGCGACCCTTTGCAACCGGGTGCCGGCATGAACCGCCTTGGCGAATGGACGGCGGGCGGCCTGCTCATCACCGATGGCGCATGGGGGACGGAGTTACAGGCAAGAGGCCTGCCACCGGGGACGATCCCTGACACCTGGAATCTGACTCAGCCTGAAAAGGTGGAAGAGGTAGCGCGCGCCTATGCCGAAGCAGGCAGCCAGGTCATTCTCACCAATACCTTTCGCGCGAACGCCGTGGCAATGCATGGCCACGATCTGGATGCGATCAATCGCGCCGGCGTCAAGATCTCGCGCCGTGCCGCCGGTCAAGCTTTGGTCTTTGCCTCAATCGGACCCTCAGGAAAACTGCTGGTCTCGGGCGAGGTCAGCCGCGAAACGGTTTCTGCAGCCTTTGCGGCACAGGCTCACTCCCTGGCGACGGCGGGCGCGGACGCATTATTGATCGAGACGATGAGCGACATTGAAGAGGCTCGCCTGGCGGTGGAGGCAGCGCGGCTCACGGGGCTTCCCGTGGTCGTTTCCTTCGCATTCGACTCGGGCAAGAACAAGGACCGCACCATGATGGGCGCGACACCTGAAGCCGTGGCTGCGGCCATGGTGGAAGCTGGCGCGGATGGTGTAGGCGCGAATTGCGGGGTTGGAGTGGAACTCGCCGTTGGCATCTGCAAACGGCTGCATGCGGCCTGCGATCTTCCCATCTGGATCAAGCCGAATGCGGGCTTGCCGGCAATGGAGGGCGCGATCGCCCGCTATGCTACGTCAGCCAAGTTCTTCGCCTCGCACTGCACCGCCCTGCGCGAGGCTGGCGCAGCGTTTCTAGGTGGCTGTTGCGGCTCCACGCCGGAGTTCATTCGCGCTTTGGTAGACGCCAAAAAGTCAACACCGCCCTCTGAAAAAAAGGTCCGATGAGTCAAAATGTTTGCCTGGCCAGGGGGCTGTACAGATTCAAGGCAGAGGCATCTGCACGCGCATGGCAGTGATCTCAGCGTGGGTTGCGTCGGCTGCGGTTCGCCGGTCTGGATATACTCTAGGCTGCCCAAAGCGCACCTTGGCCGTGAAGCCCGGCGTGCTCAGCGCCTTGAAAAGATGGGTTATGAAAAGCGCGTCGCCATACCAGCAAAGCTCCCGCTCCGGAGTGCCGTCCTCAACCACGTAACGAATCGCAGCGGCGGTGATCGGCGCTTTGGCTGACGTCGCCGGATCGATGAGCCGCGAGTGGAAGCGAAGCACCTGAGCGCCGTCCGTGCTGGTGCCCTCGGGAAACAGCAGCACAGGAATAGGCCGCTTGAGCCTCTCCCCGATCTGCTCGGCAACGGTCAGAGCGCTGGCCAGGCTCGATCGGTCGATAAAGATTGTCCCTCCGACACGCGCCGCCTTGCCGAATATCGGCCAGCCGCCGATCTCCATCTTGGCGACGAAGAAACAGGGCATAGCCGCCGAGAGGATAAGGACATCGAGGTAACTGAGGTGGTTGGCGACGACCAGGCCGTGCGTGGGCGGCAGACCATCTACCTGGTAGCGGATTCCCGCGCCGGCCATAATCGCCTTGCAGGTCTGCTGCACCCAGTGAACACGTTCTTCATCGGTCAGAGGGCCGCGCACCCGGCGGAGCCAGAAGCGAAGAATGCCGAGGGCCAAAGCCGATCCCAGCGCCACAGCGCGCCGGATCGCGCGAAGGTTCAAGTGGTCAGCGGGGCCAGAAAGCGATTGCGCGCCGAGGACGAGATCAATCTCAGATCGAGCAGAGTCAGGAAATCGATGGTGCCAAATTCACGATCCCATGCCGGCGGTCCGCAGATGCGCGCCCCAATAGCCACATAGGTCTTCAGCAGCTTGGGAATCTTCGCCTGAGTGGAGGGCAAATCTTTGAGCGCCGGGTCTTCTGGTTGGGGCGACGGCTGTGCGTGTCGGCCCTCTGGCTCGCTGGGGCAGACATAAGCAGTGGCAGGCATCGTCTCAAACTCAGGAGAAACCCGGTAGTGCGAAAGCTGGCCATAAACCTGCCAGCCCTCAGCCGGGTCTTTTGAATTTAAGGATGAGCAGCCGATCAGGTAACGCAGCCCCATGTTGGAAGCATACTGGGCGATGCCTCTCCACAACAAGGTCAATACCTCCGGGGTACGATGTTCACGATCAATAGAAGCGCGCCCCAGTTCCAGAATGTCCGGCCGCAGCGGCTCATAGGGGGCGAAGTTGAACTCCTGCTCGGAGTAGTAGCCCAGGTTTTCCGAAGCCGTGGCTCCCGACTGCATCCGATAGGTGCCCACAACGCGCCTGGCCGGATCGGTTTCCAGCTTATCCTCCACCAACAAATGCTCACAGAAGATGTCGAAGTGGTCGGAATCAAGACCAGTTTGGTAGGAGCTATCCAAACCCTCCCCGAGCTCGATGTTGAAGACTTTGAAGCGAAGACGGCAGGCCGCATCGCGATCGTCCTGAGTCTCTGCCAACCTCAGCCGGTAGCGGCCAACCTCAGCGTAAATGCGAGGCTTCGTCGGCGCAGGAGGCGGGCATTGAAGCAGAGTAGGATACAAAAGCTCCACCAAAGGCGTGGAACCAAGGGCCATTTTCAACGGAACCGTCTGCCTATTTTGCTGGATCACGGGAGCAGTATCCGCCAAAGACTGTAAAAGGAAGGTCAATCCTCTGCGAATACCGTGCAAATACTTTATTCAGTTTGTAACTCGGTTGTAATAGGCGGACATCGAAGTTGGAAGCTTTATTGCTCAAGCAACAACAGAGTCTCGCGATAAGCGTAAGGGTGACATCGAAACAGGCCGCAAAAAAGAGTAACAGCATTCCAGCCTGACTCCCGCCCGTGCATGCACCGGGCTTTCATGGGCGGGAATCAATGTCACGAACGATTACCGCTTCTTTGCTTTTGCAGGCTTCGCGGCCTTCTTGCCTGCGTGCTTGACACCGGGCGCCTTTGTTTTGCCCAACGCCACCAAGTTTTTCTTGATCAGATCGTACCGCTGTGCCACGCAGGCATGACTGCGCAACGGATCTGCCGGCGTGTTCATGACATAGTCGAGCAGTTTGGGAACGGTGCTGGTCGCAACATGCAGGCGCGTATCTGACGAGGCGTAGTAAATCAAAACATCGCCGTTTTTGCGCTCGATCCAGCCATTGCTGAAGATGACGTTCGAGACATCGCCGACGCGCTCCCCGCCCATCGGAGCGATGAAGTAGCCAGCAGGTTTGTGAGTTACAACCCACGGCCGCTCTAACTCGGCAAGGAAGAGATAAACCACATAGCGCAAGCCGGCCGCAGTGTTGCGCACGCCATGCGCCAGGTGAAGCCATCCCTTTGCCGTCTTGATGGGCGCGGGGCCAAGGCCGTTCTTCACTTCGGTAATCGTGTGATACTCGCGATTGTCGAGGATGATTTCGTTGTCGACGACGGCATTCTCGATGCTGGATGAGAGCCCCCATCCTATGCCGCCGCCTTTGCCTGCCTGGATGAAGTCATCCTGCGGGCGTGTATAGAAAGCGTATTTGCCATCGACAAACTCTGGATGCAAGACGACGTTGCGCTGCTGAGGAGATTTGCTCTTGAGGTCGGCCAGCCGCTCCCAGGTCTTCAAGTCCTTGGTGCGCACGATGCCGCACTGCGCCACGGCCGATGAGGTGTCCCACTCCGGCGTCTTCGGATCCTTGCGCTCGGTGCAGAAGAGGCCGTAGATCCATCCGTCTTCGTGCTTCACCAGGCGCATATCATAAACGTTGGTGTCGGGGTCACTGGTCTCAGGCAGCAGGATCGGATACTCCCAGAAGCGGAAGTTATCGATTCCGTTCTTGCTTTCGGCGACGGCGAAAAATGACTTGCGGTCCGCGCCCTCGACACGCGCGACCACCAGGAATTTGCCCTCGTGCAAGATGGCCCCGGCGTTGAAGACAGCGTTGACGCCGATGCGCTCCAACAGGAATGGGTTGGTCTTCTGGTTGAGGTCGTAGCGCCAGGTGATGGGCGCGTGCGCCGCGGTCAGCACTGGCACTTCATAGCGATCATAGATGCCGTTGCCGCCGGGCGACTTGCGGTTGCGCTGGGTGAGCAACTTTTCCTGCTGCTTGAAGAGATTCTGCACACTTTTTTTGAATTCAGCTTGCGTCATAGGTCCTCTCCGGAGATTGCCTGGTGCGAACTTAGCCTAGCTAGTGGATTCGATCGGTGCGGTCTTCCCGGCGTCCAGCCGTTCCATTACCTCAAAGCACGTGCGGCTGTTGTGGTAGGGGCACTTCCACGGGTCGACCTTGTGCTCTTCCTGACTGGGCACACCCGACTTCGACACCCGCCAAAACCATTCGCCATGCTCATGATCGACGATATACTTGTCGATGAAGGCCCAGCTTCTATCCGCTGCATTGAGAAACCTTTGTTGGCCCGTTAGCTCGTACGCATTGAGGAATCCGACGACAGCCTCTGCTTGCGGCCACCAATGCTTGTCGGTGTCAATGATGCCTGTCGGGTCGGCTTCGTAGAGCAGACCGCCGTCGCTGTCGAGGCCCCATTCGTAGACGGCCTCGGCCATCTTCACCGCGACCTCGCGGACGCGCTTCAGCAGCGTTTCATCGCCTAGAATCTCCGCAGCCTCGCAGAGCAGCCAGCTTCCTTCAATGTCGTGGCCAAATGAAATCTTATTGGATCGCGGAGTCCATTGCTCGTCGAAGAAAAGGATGAAGTGGTGCGTCGTGGAATCGATGATGTGGTCGAGAAAGATCTCGATCAGTTCCCGCAGCCGGAGGCGGACGGTCTCATCCTCGTGGAAGCGCAACAGGGTGGCGTAGGCCTCCATCAGATGGAGGTGAGTGTTCATGGACTTCTTTTCGTCCATATCCGCATCGCTGAGGCGCTGGTCCTTGGCAAGCGTCCAGTCGCGCTCATAGGTCTCGAAGTAGCCGCCGTGCAGGTCATCGTGACTCGCGGACTCAATTGACCTGACCATGCGCAAGGCTTTTTCCAGCGCTTCCGAGTCACCGCTGGCATGGAAGTACTCGGCCAGCGCGTAGACGGTAAACGCCTGGCCGTAGATACGCTTCTTGGTGTCGTGCGGCTGCCCCATGTAATCGAGCATCCAATACACGCCCCCAAACTCGGCATCCCAGAAATAGCAGGTAAGGTAGTCATAGGCGCGGCGAGCCGTGGCCAGGTAGACCGGTTCGCGATAGACGCTGAAGGCCTTCGAAAAAGTCCACAGAATGCGCGCGTTCAGGATCAGTCCCTTGGCGGCATGGGAGTCAATGGTCAGATCGTTCGAAATCTGGCCGCAAAAGCCGCCATATTCTTCGTCGATTGTGTATTTGAGCCAAAAGGGCAGGATGTCGGAGAGCAGTTCCGTTTCCACCTTCTGCCGCAGATCGAGCACGTGGTACCTCCTGATGAACGGGACCGGACTGGGGTCCGTAGCGTCCCACTGAGGCCGCAAAAACAAATACGCGGCGAGCGTGGGGCACCCAGGATGTGTAAGCCAGCCTGCTCCGATTCAGATTCTATGGTATCGTGACCACCTCAGTCAGGCTTACTCAAAATCGCATCGATGCGAGCAAGCTCACCGGCGGCGAAACTTAGGTCGGCTAGAGCGGCTACATTCTGCTCAATCTGCTCCACGCGGCTGGCTCCGATCAGCGCGGAGGTCATGCGGCTATCGCGAAGCACCCAGGCAAGAGACATTTGCGCCAACGACTGGCCACGCGCGGAGGCTACCTCGCCGAGGGCGCGTATCTGACCCAGGCGATGCTCGTCGATTTCGGCTTTTTTGAGGAACCCATGCGGCTTGGAGGCGCGCGAGCCCTCGGGAACTCCTTGCAGGTAGCGATCGGTCAGCAGGCCTTGCGCCAGAGGGCAAAAGGCGATGCCGCCCACGCCTTCATTGCCAAGCACATTCAGCAAGCCGCTCTCGACCCAGCGTTCAAACATCGAGTATTTCGGCTGATGAATCAGGCAAGGAGTTCCGAGTTGGCGCAGAATCTTCACGGCAGCCGCGGTTTGGGTTGCGCTGTAGTTGGAAATGCCGGCATAGAGCGCCCGTCCGGAGCGAACAGCTTGATCGAGGGCCCCCATGGTCTCTTCGATGGGAGTCTCGGGATCGGGGCGGTGAGAGTAGAAGATGTCAACGTACTCCAGGCCCATGCGCCGGAGGCTTTGGTCCAGACTTGCAAGTAAATACTTGCGCGAGCCCCATTCGCCGTAGGGGCCGGGCCACATGCCATAACCGGCTTTGGTGCTGATGATCAGTTCGTCGCGATACGGTGCAAGATCGAGGCGCAGAATCTCGCCGAAGGCGCTCTCGGCGCTGCCCGGCGGCGGACCGTAATTGTTGGCTAGGTCGAAGTGCGTAATGCCCAGGTCGAAGGCGCAGCGCACCATGGCGCGGCTGTTCTCAAAGACATCGACGCCGCCGAAGTTATGCCACAGGCCTAGCGAGATTGCCGGCAGGCGCACACCGCTCTTGCCGCAGCGGCGGTATTGCATGGTGTCGTAACGCTGTTCGTTGGCGGTGTACACGGAGCTCTCCTTGTGGGCAAAGCAGTCTAGGGTTCGTGGTATCCCACCCATTTCGCAAAAAGCGCGAAATGGATGGGGCACCCAGGGTATGCTTTTCCGGTTAATGGTATCCCAGGTCCCAGAATCGGAACCTGGGGCACCCAGGGTTGGTAAGTTAGCTCAGAATCCCCTTGACCGTAACTTCCTTGCGGCCATCGGTGGGCGGAGGCACAACATTCCCCGCGATCGGCGCACCATCTACGGTGAGAGCGATCGAGTTGCCGTCTCCCTTGCGCTCGATGGAAATCTTATAGACCACTCCGCGATAGCTGCGAGTGGCTGTGAAGCCCGGCCACGCCTTTGGAATCACTGGGGCAATCTCAAGTCCTTCGAGTGAGGTGCGAATCCCGAGAATCCATTGCACGATGGCGTAGTAGTTCCAGGCCGCCGTGCCAGTGAGCCAGGAGTTTTTGGCCTCGCCGAAGCTGGGCGCATCTTTGCCCGCAATCATCTGCGCATAGACATACGGCTCGCAGCGATGCAAGTCGCTGATTTCCTCGCGCGCCGAGGGGTTGATGCGGCTGTAGTAGTCGTGCGCCAAGTCGCCGTGGCCAACACGCGTCTCGCCGATCATGATCCAGGGATTGACGTGGCAGAAGATGCCCGCGTTCTCCTTGTATCCCGGCGGATAAGAGGAGATTTCGCCCATCTCGATGTAGTACCTGGTGAAGGCCGGCTGCTGGACCACGATGCCGTGCTTGGTGGCCAACTGCTCTCCCACGGCGGCCAGGGCGCTGACAGCTTTTCCATCTTCCAGGCCGATGCCGGCCAGCGTGCAATAGCCGTTCGACTCGATAAAGATCTTGCCTTCCTCGCACTCCTTCGACCCAATCTTGCCGCCAAAGTCGTTGTAGGCGCGCAGGAACCATTCCCCGTCCCAGCCGTGCTCTAGAATCACCGACTGCATCTTGGCGGCTTCAGCGAGATAAGTGGATGCCTCCGCTTCAAGCTTGCGATGTCTGGCGATGGCGGCCAGTTCGCGGCCGGCATGGACAAAGAGGCCGGCAATGAAGACCGACTCGGCGACCTTGCCGTCCTTATTGGTGGTGGTCTGGAAGCTCTGCCCAGGCGTGTCGGAGAAGCAGTTGAGGTTGAGGCAGTCGTTCCAGTCGGCGCGGCCAATGAGCGGCAGCCCGTGCGGTCCCAAGCGAGCTAGAGTGTAGTTGAAGCTGCGCTGCAGGTGGTCGTAGAGCGGCTTTTCCGAGCCCGGCTCGTTGTCATACTGGACAGGTTCGTCCAATATGCTCCAGTCGCCAGTCTCCTTCAAATAGGCCGAGACGCCGATGATGAGCCAGTGCGGATCGTCGTTGAAACCGCCGCCGATGTCGTTGTTGCCGCGCTTGGTGAGCGGCTGATACTGGTGATACGCGCCGCCGGTGGGCAGTTGGGTGGCGGCCAGGTCGAGGATGCGCTCGCGGGCGCGCGCCGGGGCCATGTGAACAAAGCCGAGCAGATCCTGGTTCGAGTCGCGGAAGCCCAGGCCGCGGCCGATGCCGGACTCATAAAACGATGCCGACCGCGACATATTGAAGGTCGCCATGCACTGGTAGGCGTTCCAGATATTGACCATGCGGTTGGTGTGAATGTCGGGTGTATTTACCTGGAAGATGCCAAGCAAACTGTCCCAGTACTGGCGCAGTTGCTCGAAGGCCGCATCGGCGTTCTTCGGGTCGAGATACTTGGCGATGGTCGGCTTGACGAGCTTCTTGTTGATGGTCTGCGAACCGGGAGGATCGAATTTCTGGGCTACGGGATTTTCATGGTACCCGAGCACGAAAACGATCTGCCGCGTCTCTCCGGGCTCAAGGTCGAGCTTGACCTGATGCGCGCCGATCGGCGACCAGCCATGGGCGATGGAGTTGGTGAGCTGGCCGGCTTCCACGGTCGCCGGTTTGTCCCAGCTTCGGTAGCGGCCAAGGAAGGCCTCGCGCTGCGTGTCAAATCCGGCGCCGGGCTCGGAAGAAGCGAAGTAGGCAAAGTGGTCGCGGCGCTCGCGGTACTCGGTCTTGTGATAGATCACGCCGTCTTCCACCTCCACCTGGCCCGTATTGAAGTTGCGCTGGAAGTTGGTGGCGTCGTCCTGGGCATCCCACAGGCAGAACTCGATCGAGGAGAACGCCGAGATCGACGCCTTCGTGGCCCGCTTGTTGGTGACCGTGAGCTGCCAGATTTCAAGATTCTCGTCGAGGGGAACAAAGTAGCGGGTGTGGGCTTCGATGCCGCTGTAGGTGGACCCGATCACTGTATAGCCCATACCGTGGCGGCAGGAATAATCCTTGAGGTCGTTGCGCGTGGGCTGCCAGGATGGCGACCAGAACTCCTTCGACTTATCGTCGCGCAAGTAAATGTAGCGGCCGCCAAAGTCCATGGGGACGTTGTTATAGCGGTACCGGGTCAGCCGGCGCAAGCGAGCATCGCGATAGAACGAGTAGCCTCCCGCAGTGTTGGAGATAATTCCGAAGTACGCCTGGCAGCCAAGGTAGTTGATCCAGGGTAGGGGGGTATCGGGTTGTGTTATCACGTATTCGCGACTCAAATCGTCAAAATATCCGAACTTCATCTTGCGGGCTCCCTCAAAGAAACGTGCCGCTAGTATATCCTCCCGGACAAACCCCCATCAAACGATGACAAGCCTCATCAAACGATTTTGTAGAGGGTTGCAAAGTGCTTTGGAGGGAAGCCGCCAGTTTATCCCCGGCGTTATCGAGGCCGCCATGAGCGTGTGAAGAAGCTTCAAATCGCGCAAAACAAAGAGAACGATCCCAGGGAATTCTGAGGCACGCATCGGATCGTTGCCAAGGTTCAGATGGATGTGAGAGAATTTGGAGTTTTTGAACAGATCCTTAGCGCTCCGGAAGCGATACCGCAAAGATGGCAAGTTCAATGTCTTTTCACTCCAGGAACGTGCGCGAGAGTGGAAAGTTGCTTCAATCCGTCGTTCTGGCCGGGTTTGTCCTATGCTCAGGCGGTTGTGCGCATAAAGCCGAGACCTTGCCGTGGCCGATCAAAGTGGACCAGGTGGGGTATCCGCTCGGCGGCCCCAAGGTCGCGCTGGTCAGCGCCGTTGGAAAAACCTTTGAAGTTCGGCGCTCCAGCGACAATTCGGCAGTATTCCAGGGAACCCTCACGCCGGCCCAGTCCGACGAAGACTCCGGCGATGAGGTGCAGGCAGCGGATTTCTCGCAATTACAGCGGGCGGGGCGCTATTACATTGAGGTTCCCGGCGTGGGGCGAAGCTGGAATTTCGAGATAGGACCGAGTGTCTATGAGCGCTCCTATTATATGGCCATGCGCGGTTTCTACGGGCAGCGCTGCGGGACGGCAGTCGACATGGGGCCGGAATTTCCCGGCTTCTCGCACCCCGCCTGTCACCTGCATGGCGAGTTCAGCCCCACCTCAGGGAAATCGGGGCCTCGTGACAACATCGGCGGCTGGCACGACGCGGGCGACTATGGCCGCTATATGGTCAACTCCGGGATCGCCACCGGCACTCTGCTTTGGACATGGGAGATCTACGGGGAGAAGATCAAGGGCATTTCACTCAAGATTCCCGAGTCGGGCAATGGCACGCCGGACATTCTGAATGAGGCGCGCTGGAATCTGGAGTGGATGCTGAAGATGCAGGACGACGACGGAGGTGTCTGGCACAAGCAGACCAGCGAACACTTCTCCGGATTTGTCGCTCCCCAGGACGACACGCTGCCTAGCGAGGTGATCGGAACCGGATCGGCGCCCTACAAGAGCACGTGCGCGACAGCGGATCTGGCGGTGGTGGGCGCGATTGCCGCACGGGTCTACCAGCCCTACGATCCAAAGTTTGCCGCGCAGGCGCTCGAGGCTGCGCGACGAGCCTGGGCCTGGACCGAAAGATACCCCAATGTGACCTTCTCCAATCCGCCAGGGATCGTCACCGGCGAGTACCCCAGCAAGGACTGCCGCAACCAGAGGCTATGGGCGGCGGCGGAGCTTTGGCGCACCACTGGCGAAGCGCAGTACAGCGATTTCCTTCTGAAGAACTACGCTGACTTCCTTCCCAACCTGGACTCGCCCCCTGGGCTGAGATTTGATCCGGTCGCATCGATGGGGCTGTGGGCCTATGCGCTACCGGTTGGCAAGGGAGTCAATGCCAATGCAGATCCTAAAGTGGTGGCGGTGATCAGGGAACGGAGCGTGGCGGCGGCACGCATGCTGGTCGAACGCACGCGCGCCAATCCCTACCATGTCAGCCTGCGGCCCAAAGACTTTGTCTGGGGCTCAAACGGCATCGCTGCGGAGTACGGCATTTGCCTGCTGATCGCCAATATCTTTCAGCCTGACGCAAGCTTTGTGGATGGGGCTCGGGACAACCTGCACTATCTGCTGGGCCGGAACACATTTTCACTTTCTTGGGTGACGCAGTTGGGCGAGCACCCATTTCAACATCCTCATCACCGGCCCAGCGGCGATAGTGCGCAGGGCCATCCCTGGCCGGGGCTGCTCTCCGGAGGGCCGAACAAAGACCGGGAAGACAAGGTCCTGGCTGCTCTTCCGGGCGGCCTGCCTCCAGGGAGAATCTACGCGGACCGATGGGAATCGTACGCAAGCAATGAAATTTGCATCAACTGGCAGGCGTCACTGGTCTTCCTGCTGGCTGGTGAGCTGCAGTAGTGGACAGCCTGAGCCTGTATAGATCAGGCATTCTAATTGCGGACTTGTTCTTTGCGAGCCCAGCGTGTGCTGCAAATCACAATTTGGCCTCGCGCAGTCGTTATAAAGTTGTGTTAGACCGGTAAAAAATCGTTTTACCTCTCCTGCCGAAAGCGGAGAGAGGATGCCTGTGGGTATCGAGGAGTGGAATGCTGCACCTTCACGTGATTGACATGGTTATTATTGTGGCCTACCTGCTGAGCACGGTATTCATAGGCTACTGGGTCTCAAAACGCGCTTCGCAGAGCATGCAGAACTACTTCCTTGGTGGCAATTCAATGCCCTGGTATATGTTGGGCATCTCGAACGCCTCGGGGATGTTCGACATCAGCGGCACCATGCTGCTGGTCTACTGGATGTTCGTCTACGGCCTCAAGAGCGTGTGGATCCCCTGGCTCTGGCCGACCTTCAACCAGATCTTCCTGATGGTTTATCTCTCCTCGTGGCTGCGCCGCTCCAAAGTCATGACCGGCGCGGAGTGGATCAAGACGCGCTTTGGAACCGGCCGCGGAGCCCAACTCTCACACATTATTGTTGTGATCTATGCCTTCGTCAGTATCATCGGATTCTTCACCTACGGCTTCAAGGGCATCGGCAAGTTTGCCGCTGAGTTTCTGCCCGGACATCTTTCGCCGAACCAATACGCACTTATTCTGATCGCCATCACCGCCATTTATGTCATCAAGGGCGGCATGATCAGTGTCGTAATTACAGAGGTGGTCCAGTTCTTTATCCTGGCCATCGCCTCGTTTGCCGTAGGGATCATCGCCATGATGAAGGTGTCCCCCGGTACCCTGCACAGGATGGTGCCCGCCGGCTGGGACAATCTCTTTTTCGGCTGGCACCTGGGCTTGGACTGGGCGACCCTGCTGCCTGCCGCCACGGCCAAGATCGCGGCGGACAAGTATGAGCTCTTCGGTTTCTTCGTCATGATGCTGCTCTTCAAGGGCATCCTGATCTCGGCCGCGGGCCCAGCGCCCAACTACGACATGCAGCGCGTGCTCTCCTCCAAGAATCCGCGCGAGGCCTCGATGATGAGCGCTTGGGTCAACATCGTGCTCACCCCGCCCCGCTACTTCCTCATCATCGGCCTGACCGTTCTAGCAGCGGCCTTCTTCGGTCCCGATCTCCGCGCCATGGGCACAAATCTGGACTTTGAAAATGTATTGCCGATGGCTTTGGGCCGCTTCGTCCCTGCCGGTCTGCTGGGCTTTTTGATCGCCGGTTTACTCGCTGCCTTTATGTCCAACTTCGCAGCCACGGTCAACGCTGCCCCGCCATACTTTGTCAATGACATCTACAAGCGCTTCATCAACCCCGATGCGGCGCCCAAGACCTACGTCCGTCTCGCTTATCTCAGCTCTTTTCTGGTTGTGGTGATCGGCATCCTGATCGGATGGAATGTCACCAGCGTCAACTCTGTGGTGCTGTGGATCGTCTCCGGACTTTGGGGCGGGTACACTGCGTCCAACGTGTTGAAGTGGTACTGGTGGCGCTTCAACGGCTACGGATACTTCTGGGGCATGATCACCGGCATCACCTCCGCGCTGGTGCTGGCGTTTCCCGGCTTGCTTGGCAGCCTGCCGATCATGCAGAGCTTCGAGGCAAAGTATCCGGTCAATCTCGAAGTTACGATCATCTTTCCTGTGGTGCTGGCGATATCGCTGGTCGGCTGTCTGCTCGGCACCTTCCTCACCAAGCCGGAGGACGACGCCGTGCTGATGGACTTCTACCGCCGCGTACGGCCGTGGGGATTCTGGGGTCCGGTTCTCAAGAAGGTTCTTGCCGAAGACCCCGGCTTCAAACGGAACACGGATTTCTTCCGTGACATGTTCAATATCGCAGTGGGCATCGTCTGGCAGATCTCTCTGGTGGCGCTGCCGCTGTACATCGTGATTTGGGAGTTCGACCGCGTGGCTATGGCTCTGGGAGCGATCCTGGTCACTTCGCTGATTCTGAAGTTCACCTGGTATGACCACCTGATCGAGCGGGAGGTTGAGACCGACCTGGCCGCTGCGGGTGACCTCGTAACGGAGCCTGCCGGGCAGCGGAACCTCTAAGACGGCAACGGTTCTACACCGTGTTTCTACGGAATCCACTCGGGCCGCGTGGCAATAGCGGAGAAGAGGCTGCGTAACTTGGAAGGCCGATCGGAAGCGCAGGTTACGCTCGATCTACCGCACGCCCAGCCGGCAGAAGCATCTGTCGCGCGAATCTCCTGGCACGGCTGGCCCGATTGCTATCTCATCGCCAACGATAAGGTGGAAGCCGTCTTGGTTCCGGCCATCGGCCGGGTGATGCAGTTGCGCCTGGCTGGCGAGGCGGACGGTGCGCTTTGGGACAACAGAGCGTTGGATGGCCAACTGCACGACACTGCCTTGAATCACTCCGATCCGGACGAGTGGATCAACTTCGGCGGCGACAAGTGCTGGCCCGCTCCCCAATCTGATTGGTCTCGGCAGCGAGGCCGTGACTGGCCACCGCCCGCAGGCTTCGATTCCTCTCCGATGGAGGCGGTCGCCGGAAGACACAGTGTGTTGATGACTTCGCCTGTCGATTCGGCCTTTGGCATCCAAGTCACGCGCCATGTGGAACTGGACGCCTACCTGCCCGTGATGCGGATCAGGACCGAGTTTCGAAAGGTTCGCGGAGACGCAGTCAGGGTTGGCGTTTGGACCATCACGCAGATGGAAGATCCCGAGCGTGTCTTTATTCCCCTGCGCAAGAACTCGAGGCTGGCCGGCGGACTCATCCGGTTGACCGAGCCGGAGCCAGAGGGCTTGAGAATTGAGGCCGGATTGCTTTCGATTCGGCGACCCTCGCTGCATTGCGCCAAGATCGGCACGGATGCACCAAGTATGGTTTGGGTAGGAGCGAACCTGATCGTTCGGATTGATGCGGAAGCTGGACCGGGGGAGTTTCCCGATGGTGGCTGCCTCACGCAGGTTTACACCAACCCAGACCCGTTCCCCTATGTCGAATTGGAGACTCTTGGCCCACTTGCAACGATGAGCGTCGGCGACAGGATCGAGCGGACCGCAACCTATACGATCATGCCCCGCTCGGAGGAAGACCCCGAAACCGAAGCGCGGAAGATCCTCGGCTGCTGAAAAGACTCCTGCTCCGGTGCAGCCGGTCTGACTGTTTTCAGGCCGAATCGCGACCGAATGAGGTCATCTCTTCTACGAGCAGCCTTTTTTGCAGCGCGCCATGATGGCGGCGTGGAGGCGGTCGCGAAGTCCGTTGGGAAGGTCGTAGATCTCATGGGAGCGGTAGATCTCGATGGTCTTGCGGGTGGTCGAAAAAACGACCTCGCAGTGCGCGCAGCCAACCAGGTGGGTCTCAAGTTCGGCGCGGGTTTCCGGGGTCACCGTGCCGTCGATCAGGTCGTCGAGGAGGGCGAGAAACTCGGTGCAGGTCACTTTTCACCCCCCGTTTCTTCTGGCCGATTCTCCCCTGAATTCGTTTCTCCGGGGGCAGATTCTCTGCGGCCCGCTGCTTTGGGCCTCGGATCTTTTGAAGCCTTCCTCTTGTGAAAGTATCGGCTCAGGCGCTCGCGGAGTTGAAGGCGGGCACGCAGCAGCCGGGACTTCACGGCGGGGATGCTCAGCCCCAGCGTCTCCGCTGTCTCCTCCGTCGAAAGCCCTTCCACATCCCTTAAGACAAACACGATTCGAAACCCCTGCGGCAGCCCCTGGATGGTCTTGCGCAGAATCTCGGCCAACTCGGCCTGACCGTAGTTCTGTTCCGGATCGGGTGCCCAGTCGGCAAGATCGCGAGGAACGCTGCCCTCATCGGTGACGATGTCCTCATCAATCGAGACCATCTTGCCGGTGCGCCGCTTGCGCAGCCGCATCAGGCTTTCATTGACCGCGATCCGCACCAACCATGTATAAAACTTTGAATTCCCTTGAAACTGATCGAGCTTTTCGTACGCCTTCAGGAACGCGTCCTGCATGACGTCTTCAGCATCCTCGCGATTTTGCGTGATGTGCTGGGCGATACGAAAGACCTGGCGCTCGTATTTGCGCACCAAGGCATCGTAGGCCGTAACATCTCCGCCGCGAACCCTCTCGACAAGGGCTAGGTCTGGATGCGGCTCGGGTTCTCCTGCAACTGGTTGGATGATTGCCATTGGGCTTGGATGCGAGAAATCCGACAGACCAGATTCGGTTTGCGCTGGGGATCTCTTGTTCGAGTGTACTAAACGGTAGGGCTGGGGACCAAACGCGACCAGGAGGAGTCTCATCTGGCGGGCTTACCGTAACGCAAGAGATTCCCGTCTGTCGCCTCTCGGGTGAAATCAGCTTAAAGTGGAGAGATGAGGGCTTCATCTTTCCCCAGATTCGTTCTGCGCGGCGCTTCGCTTCCGTTGGCTGGACTACTTTTCATGATGCTGTTGATCTTGTCGCCGGTCGTCGGGCAATCCCCCGGTAACTCGGCTACGACTCCGGCAAGTCCGGCTTCCTCCAGGGCAAACTCGACGGCGAAGAAGCCCACGCAGACGACCAAGAAGATGGCCCACGCAGGCAAGAAAGCTCGTCGGCCCAAAAAGCGACCGAGTAAGGCGGTGAGACGTGCGCGGGCCGCGCGGATCAAGCTGGCCTTTGTCGCCTCGGCTGAGTTGCGTCCCATGGCGCAGCAACTGGCCACGCTGCGCACGCCGGCGGCCTATACCGGAGTGACCAAGTATGCCCATGCGCACAGCGGCGAGGCGGCGGCCGCGGCCTACCTCGCGCTAGGCCATGCGTCGATGCTTGATAAGCGCTATGAGGAGGCGGTTTCGGACTTTCGCCAGGCCAGGCAGGCCGGTGAAGAGCTTGCCGATTATGCCGACTTTCTGGCGGCGCGCGCCAGTCACGACGCAGGCAAGGACGAAGCCGCAGAGGCCCTGCTGAAGGGCTTTTCCGAGCGCTATCCGGACAGCATCTTTGTCGACCAGGCGCCGGAGCTGGAAGCCAACACTCTGCTGAACATGAAGGACGCGGCCGGAGCGCAGCGGGTGCTGGCCGCGGCCGCGGATACGGACGCCGCGGATCGTGCCGGCTTCGAACTCGCGCAGGGCGAGGTGGCATCTGCGCTCGGGAAGACCGAGGAGGCGGAAGGCATCTATAAGAAGCTGTTGCTGGGCCGCCCGTTGACCCAGGAGGCGGAGATCGCGCGGGCAAAGTTGACGGTCATGGGCGCGGAGACGAGCCTGACCACGGCGGAGTTGCGCAGCCTGGGCGATGCCTATTACAACGCCGGACGTTATGCGGATGCGAGCGAGCAATACCGCGCGCTCGCCAGGCATTCGAGCCTCGACGCTGTGAGCCGTAATGGATTTGCCGTTGCCGCAGCCGCATGTGATTTGAAGATGAAGCAACTGAGCCTGGCTGAGGCCACGGCGCTGCCCGATACCGACGACGAGAATGGCGCGCGGCGGCTTTATCTGCTGATGGAACTGGCTAGAAATCGCGATTCCCTGGACGAGCAAAGGCGCATTGTGGCCGAGATGGAGTCGAGGTTCCCGCAAAGCCAGTGGCTCGCCGAGGCGCTTTTCTCCAGCGGGAACATGTATATGCTCAAGCGCGACTATGCACCCGCGGTCGAATACTACAGTTATCTGGCTACGCACTTTCCCACGGGCAAGAATGCGGCAGCGGCGCACTGGCGGGCAGGCTGGTTGAGTTACCGTCAGGGACTTTATCCGGATGCGGCGCATCTCTTCGACGAGCAAATCCGGCTTTATCCGGCGGCGAAGGAGACGGTGTCTGCGCTCTATTGGCGAGGCCGCCTGTATGAGACGCAGGATCACAAGCCAGAGAGAGCCGCGGCCAACTACCGGGCCATCCTGCGCGCCTACCAGCATTTCTTTTATGCGCAGATGGCCCGGCAACGGCTGGCCGCGCTGGGAGATGCCCCACCGGCGGCTCCCGAGCCACAACTGGACAGCATCCAGGCTGCGCCGGTGCCTGAGCTGCAAGAGAGCTTCCCTGTTGACAGTCCGCACCTGGCCAAGGCGAAGCTGCTGGCCAACGCGGGGTTGAATGACTACATTGCGCAGGAGATTGCCGCCGATCCGAACTCCGAGAACTGGAGCGCGCTGGCCGAGGCGCAGATCTATGCCTCCTATGGCGAGACGTTCCGCGCCATGCGTTCGCTGAAGAAGGCTTTGCCCTATGCCGCTACGGCTCCTATCAAGTCCATCCCGCTGGCCTATTGGCGAATTCTCTTCCCCGAGCCATATTGGGATACGATCAAGGCCGAGTCGGCCAAGAACAAACTCGATCCGTATCTGGTGGCTTCGCTGATTCGCCAGGAGTCGGAGTTCAACCCCTCGGCCGTCTCGCCCGCCAACGCATACGGGCTGATGCAAATGCTGCCTTCGTCAGGCAAGGCGCTGGCGCGCGAAGAGGGCATCAGCCACTTCGAGACATTCCAACTGCTCGATCCGGTCACCAACATTAGGCTCGGCACCCGCTATCTGCGCAAGGCTCTGGACCGGTTTGGCGGGGTGAAGGAGTACGCACTGGCCGCCTATAACGCGGGCGACGAACGGGTGGTCGACTGGCAGGCCGCTGGGCCCTACCAGGGCATCGACGAGTTTGTCGAATCGATTCCCTTCACCGAGACCCGCGAATATGTCGAGGCCATTCTGCGGAACGTTGAGACCTATAGGGAAATCGACGCGGCTGCGGCGGCGCAAAGCACGGCTTCGACAGGAGCAGGACGATAAGGCTGGTCAAAAGGGTACAGGTTTGAGGTTTCCCATATCTGCACAATGAAGTTGCGCCAGATATGGAACACCCCATGGGAATCCGTTTTATTACTTCCAGTTTTAGATTCCGGTTGACTTCTGTTATCTCTTACAAGCACACTTATTCCCACCGGAGGAGTCTAAACTTCCGGACAAGCCATTCGCAGTCTGCTGTTGTTGCAAGACAGGGCCAACCGGGTTTTTGGGTCCCGGCTCTGTAGCTTCGACCAACCGGAGGGCACTATGTCAGCCGATTTGCAGTTTCTGGAAGAATGGATTCCCGAGAGAATGGACCCCGGAACGATCTTCGTGCTGGAAAACCAGGCGAAGATGGGTCACGCCCAAAACCCGTTTGTGGCCGTCATGTCGTGCCCGCGCTGCGGGACGATGGGACTGATCACGCGCCGCCAACTCATTGCCGGAGAGCCGATGATCTGCGGCGGCGACGTCTGCTCGGCCGAGTACCGGCTGGACGGCGAGACGATCAATTACCGCAAGACGCAATAAACGACTGCCCCAGAAACAAGGCGCCGCGAGGCCTGCGGAATTGCCGGTGCGCGAGACGAGCCCTCGACAGAGGCTGCGGGCTGGTGTGCGTATTCCGTGTTGACTGCGCTTGTTATTGAATCAGTTCTATGTTGACCAAAGAATTACAAGCAAGGTTTTCAAAATATTAATAGGGGGGGGAGGGTACCCATGCTTTTCATTTCGGGTAAGTCCGTCCGGGAGAGCCGACCAACTTCAGGGTAGCTGGATCTTCGAAATGATCTGCGACCATCTTTCGACTTCGCTCAAGTCAGGCATTGCCGTGGGCCGGCGGCCTTCGGGTGAAGGGTTCGAGGTATCCCACCCTTTCGCACAGAACGCGAAAGGATGGGGCACCCAGGCAGGCAGTGCCGTGCGGCCACGGTCTTGCTGCTCGCCGGACTTAGAGTTTACGGGACAATCTCGTACATCGTAAACGAATGCACGAAATCGCCATTCGCCTCGCGCTGCGCACCAAGCGGCTCGATCCCATCACGATGCTTCACGCCGAATAATCTCGCGGAACTACTTGCGAATCGCCCCGTCTTACGCTTCACACGAGCGGATCAGAGATCGAGGCCAAAGAGGAAGGCGCGGAGACTTTTGAAAGCCCCCGCGCCCCTCCATTCTTACTGGATGTGAAAATCGAGATTCACATCGGGCAACACTGATGTGCCTTCGAGGACTACGGCGTCAAGGCTGCGAGGGTCCAGGCCGAGAGCGCGCAGGATGCTGGGCGCGACCTGGTTGGTTCCGACGCCGGCGTAAACGTTGTGTGGCACGAAGGCAGGGTTGGAGAGCAGCAGGATCACGTTGGTGTCGTCATGCGCAAAGCCGCCATGTTCGGCGAGCTTCGTGGCACTTCCGGTGTAAGTGACCCCGACGTTCGGCGTGACGATAATGTCCGGCGTGCGGGGATCGCCGCTGGGTGGAAGACCGGGCTTGTTGTAGTTCAGCGCCAGGGTTGGGCCATAGTAGATCTGGCCGAGTCCAACGGTTGAGGCGTTTGACTCGATCAGTTGAACGGCGGGCAGGGTGTTCGACGCGCTATTCAGCCATAGCAGCGACACATCGTCCTCGGTGGAACCAATGCCAGTGGGGTTCAAGGGCGACTCGGAGAGCGGAATGTAACCTGCTCCGGCCAGCAGGGTTGCCGGGGACTCGCCGTTGTTGGTCTTGCCAGGAACAGCGCTATAGCGGTTGGGATCGATGGGGGATTGGCCGTGTTTGGCGGTGATGATAATCAGGGTCTGTTCGTAAAGGCCGCGGTCTTTGATCTTGGTGACCATCTCTCCGATCGCGTCGTCGACGAACTCGATTTCACTCAGCAGCGACGGAGTTGGGGTTCCAGCTGCGTCCATATATCCGCCGGTGGCTACGCCTTTTTCGATGAGCTTTTGACCGACACTCACGGCCTGGAAGTTCATGCCGAAAATAGTAGGCGTCTTTGCCGGCTTGCCGTCGTGATTCTTGCCCTCAATCTCGTTGAGAATTGCATTCACCTTGAGCGTGTCATAGCACTGGATGTTCTGGAAACTATTTGTCCACGCGGTGAGATCCGAAGTGGAATCAGGAATCTTGGAGCAGGAGATACCGCTTGGCGTGGTAACTCCAGGCAGCGCAATTACGTTGGAGTTGATTTCAGGAGAATAGTAGTCGTCGAGCGCGCCACCCGGACCGGCAACAGACGAGTAGGCTGGATGCTTGTCAGACCAGGCCGTGTAGCCACCGGCACTATGGATAACTCCAAAGATGGTGTTGGTGCGAACGAAATTCCATGGATAGACGGGGGAGCAGCCGTGTGAAGGATCGCGGTCAAGCTTGGTTTTATCGATGGATGCGAGGCCGCCATCGGTGAGACCGGCGCCAGGAGCGCCTCCGTTGAGTTTGGTCTGATCGATATCGATACCTTCGTCAAACTCAGTTGTGTAACCGGTGATTACGCCCGGCGTGCAGACTCCGCCCGCATTACCGTTGCCCGTCGTGTTGACCGGCGGAGAGAGCGTGCGGTCATAGGCGACATCGTAGTAGACGCCCATGGTGCGAGGAGTTGCGCCGGTCATAATAGTCATCAGACCGGGGAAGGAGTCGGACGGTTTTGAGGTGCTAGCTACCGTGTAGTTTACTCCAGTGGTGCCGAGAGCGGCGAGATTGGGGCAGTAGGGCGCACCATCGTTGACGCCCGCGATGCCGTGGGAGCAATTCAGAAAATCGACGGCGTGCAATCCGTCTACACTGATCAGCAAGACGTGGCGGACCTGGTTGTTCTGCAAACCTGCATCGGTGGTTTGTGCAAGGACGTTGACCGCGGAAAAGACGGCCAAGGACGAAAAGAGAAGGGGGACGCCTCTCATAGTTACCTCCATGGTGTCGGATAGTAGCAATTGAATGTTTTGGGACCTGTTTCTTGATTATTAAGAGTGTGTGAATTTTGCCTCCGAGTCGCATGGCAGACTGCGAAGCCAGCCAACTCACCAAGAACAAAGAGGAGCTATAAATACGGCCCCTCTTGTTCTGCGGATAGCTACTTTTCGAGTTGCGCCCAAACCCCAGGCAACACCGGTGTGCCTTCGATTCTTACTGCGTCCAATGCCCTCGGCTCCAGACCCAGTGCTTTGACGATGGTCGGCGCCACCTGAGCAGTCGTTGTTTGAGCTGAGACTGTCTGCGGCTTAAAGTTAGGGTGAGACATTAGCAGCATGACGTTGGTGTCGTCATGCGCGAAACCGCCGTGATCTCCTATCATCGTCGTGCTGCCCGAGTAAGTCACGCCAATGTTAGGAGTTATGATAATATCCGGCGAGCGCGGGTCCTGCCCCGGTTGAATTCCACCCACGTTATAGTTCAATGCCAGAGCCGGTCCGTAGTAAATCTGTCCCAACCCGATTGCGGCCGCATTCATTTCCAGTAACTCGACCGCCGCGTCCACACTTGCACCCTGGTTCAACCAGAGCACAGACACGTCGTCTTCAGTAGCTCCAATGCCGGTTGGATTCAGCGGCGACTCGGAGAAAGGAATTGCAGTGCCGAGCAGAGTTGCCGGCGTATTCGAGCCGTCTGCCACATAGCTATTCGGGTCGATCGGCGATTCACCATGCTTTGCCGTGACTATGATCAGCGTGTTGTCGTAGATGCCTCTCACTTTGAGCGCATTAACAATGTCGCCGATGGATGCGTCCACGAATTTGATTTCCTTCAGTAACTCATCGCTGGGCAATGCAGCCGCGTCCTTGTAACCACCCGCGCCTACGCCGGGCTCATTCAGGCTTTCTCCGAAGTACATGGCCTGAAAGTTCATGCCGAATACAGCGGGGGTCACTGCCGGTTTTCCATTGTGCGTCTTGCCTGCAATCTCATTCAGCAGCGCGTTGACCTTGAGCGCGTCATAACACTGGATGTTATCGAAACTGCTCGTCCAGGAAGAAACTCCAGCAGTATCGCGGATCGTGGCGCACGAAACTCCCTCAGATGTCTTCACCCCCGGCAGAGCCACCACGGCCGAATCAACCTCAGGGGAATAGTAGTCATCCAGTCCTGTTCCGCCCGGTCCGGCAACAAACGAATACGAGGCGTGCTTGTCGATCCACGCCGTGTATCTTCCAGCAGCATGGGCAACGCTGAAGATGGTGTTCGTGCGCACGAAGTTCCAGGGATAGACCGGCGCGCAACCTGCTTTCGGATCGCGCACCAGTTTTCTCGGGTCAATCGAAGCTACACCACCCTCGGTTAGCGCGGCGCCCGGTGCCCCTCCGTTCAGCTTTGTATCGTCAAGGTCGATTCCCTGGTCGTAGTCGGTTGTTGTTCCGGTCGGCACGCCATGAGGCGTGCACGGTCCACCGGCCAGCCCAGTGCCGGTCGTGATGGCCGGCGCATCGAGGGTCCGGTCATAAGCTACGTCGTAATAAAGGCCTGTGCTCTTAGGCGAACCGCCCGTAACCAGCGCCGCGAGTCCGGGAAAGGAATCGGAGGGCTTGGAAGACGACGCGGCCACGTAGTTAATTCCGGTCTGGCTCAGAGATGCCAGATTCGGACAATAGGGATTTCCGCCATTTGCGCCTTCGATTCCGTGCGCGCAGTTATAGAAATCCACCGCATGCATGCCGTCGATGCTTAACAGCAGCACATGCCTAATCTTCTCCGCATCAACAGTACCCGGTTCTGCTGCCGCTCGATGCCCTGGCAACGCGGTGGCTGCCATCAATGCAACTCCTGCCAAAAAAAACCTGCTCCTCTTCATGTGGGACCTCCTGGAGAAATTGAGGCGCTACGGGAATAAAGAGGCGTTACTGGTTTGTAAAAACTGTGTGAATCCCGTTCCGGCAGGCTCGGCGCGAACTTCGCCTCACGACAATGGCGTAAGACCAAAGACGTTGTGTTTACTTACGTTATCTTGTGGGTAACTCAATCCACACGGATTAACTCAACGTCTTCATTTGCTCTGTGCATTCGGCGTCGAACAGATTTGGCACTTGCACTTACCGGAGGATATTTTGTGGCTTGTCCGTCGGCAGACTAGTGTGCTGAGTCCGAAGTTCATCGATGAGCAACCCCAGATTCTTCGACTCACCACCCCCGAACTGAAATACGTTCGGAATCCGTTCGCTCAGAATGACACCGATTTTGTGTTGCCTATTTCAGACTCAGGACATTAGCACCAAGATTGACGGCGACTCCCCTCTATTGGACAGTCAAGCTGCAGAAGATCGGGCCGCCGCTCTCGACTTGCATGCGGATCATCGTCAGGCCCGCCGGAATGGTGACGCTCAGAGCGCTGCTGTTTTCAAGAGCCCCTTTGGAATTGGCCGCCAATGTTACCGTGCCCTGCTGGACGCCGTTGACCCATATTCCTACTTGCGTGGCCGCGCTCGCGGTACCGCTCAGAGTTAGATTTCCGGTGAAGGGAGCGGCAGCGTTAGCCGGATACGCCAGAAAGGTGCCAGGGCCGAAGCCCGCCACGCATGTTTGTGATCCGACGGTCGTGTTGTAGCCGTAAGCTGTGCGGATGTTTTCGTTCTCCAATGCGCTGGCGGTCAGGGTTCCAGGCAGGGTCGCGCCCAGCGTCACAGCAGCCTTTGGCGCAGCCTGAATCGCCGTCAGAGCAGCGAATTTCGGTGTATTGACACCGGTGAAGGTGCCGTCATTGGGGTTGATATCCGGGGTGAACTCCCAGTCGCCCGGACCTTCGACGGTGTAATAGACAAGCACATCGCCGCCGACTTGAGCCCAGTCGGTCTGATAGGCTTCCATGAATGTCTCCATCGCCGGATTGTCGATCACGGTAACGTCGGTCGCGTTGGTGAACGTCAGCCCTGGACCTCCTTCGTAAGCGACGTGCTTGATCCCATAGTTCGTGGTCCACATGGAGTCCTGAATCCAATTCTGCGTTGTGGCAGCGTCCGGATAGGTTGTATCGAAATACGTGTCCGGATTGGAGAAGTCCCCGCCGTTCGGATAGTAGGCGGAGCCGCCGCCGCCGTACAGCACCTGAGCCACCGTTGTGCCCTGGCTTTGCGCGTAGCCATCCAGCCAGGTCATTGCTTGTTGCAGCGTATCCTGCCCGTTTCCCTGCTGCTCCTCAACCAGCGGGCGCACCCTGGTCATCATCTGCTCGGATCCGAAGACGCCTTCGAAGGTCTGGCTGATCGAATACATTCTGAACGCTGGATAGCGCCACATTGTGTACCACTGGTTGTATCCCGCGGAACCGGGGTTGTTGTCCGGCGTAAACAGCGGACTGTCCGCCGGGAGATACTGGCAGATGTCCGCAATCACACCGAACACATTGTTTCCACTGTTCCATACCTCATTGGCATATTCCAGATAGAACCGCAGGTTGGGGTTCAGAGGCGGATAGACCGGGTTGGCTTGAGGCGAGTTGTAGGGGTTGGTTCCATCCGTGCCATAAGCAATGGCCATGGCCATGTTGGTTACGTAGTCGGTGCCCGTGCTGGGGTTGGAGCCGGCGACCATGGGAATATTGAAATAGCAATCGGCCAGCAGGGTGTTGCACAGAATGATCTGGTATTCCAGCGCCACTCCGCCGACGCCGTTGTACACCGTGCCGTCCGGGCCCGTCCAAGTGTTCGGAAGACCGGCTTGCGTGGCGCCCTGCGGCGTGACGCGGTTCTCCCAATACTGGACGTAATTGTCGTTGGTGTTGGTCCAGTCCATCATGCGCACCGTTCCTGCCCTGCCCATTGCGGTAAGGAAGTTCTTGGAGAAGATCGTCGTTCCTTGCAACGGGTTTTCCGAGCCTGGGTCGGTGGTCGACAGGTAGAGGTGGGCGTTGGTAAAGCCTGAGCCCACGGGGCTGGTCGCGGTGCGCTTGGTGTTGGTGAAGTACAGGCCGCAGGATGCGCTTCCGGATTCCGTAAACGTGACCTTTGCCGTCGTGGTATTGGTCGCGCTGTTGTAGCTTTGGTTCGCAACCGATCCGTTGCACCACATCAGGGCGACCGTTGCCTGCCCCGTGAAGGACAGGTCGTAAGTGCCGTTAAACTGCGTGCCGCTACCAATGGTGTCGGTAAAAATAACCGTTGAGGCATCCTGCGTCGGCCAGCCCAGGCTATCGATCTCCGAGCCCGTCAGCACCGTGCCCCAGTTCGCTGTGTCCCATACGCGGGACTGCTTGAACATATCGAGGAATGCATAACTGCCGTCCCAGTCGCTGAGGAACCATGTGCCTAGGCCGACATAATTCTGGTTGGGATTCTGGGGTGGTGGAAGCGACGTGGAGCTAGCGCTGGGTGTGCCTGAGACACAGGCGGATGGGCCGCTCGATCCCGTGGAGTTCAGCGCTGTCACCTCGAAGTAATAGGTGCTGGAATTCGTCAGCCCGGTCTCCATCAACCGCGGAATCGAAGTCGTGGCCTGCGAAGCGGTTCCCGCGCATCCGCTCTGCGTGAATTGACTGATGCTGTAGGAGGTAGCCCCGGCGCTGGTGTTCCAGAACAGCCCCACCTGCTGGCTGTTGGGAATGGCGATCAGGCCGGTTGGAGTCGCAACGGGAATCGCCTCCGCTTGATTGGAGTCGCCGCTCGTGGCCACCGGATTCACCGAAGCCGTCACGTAATAGTAGGTTGCGCCGTCGGTGAGACCCTTATCCGTGAAGCTGGTCGTCGCGGAGGTTCCAACCGTCGTGTACGGACCGCCGGAGACCGTTGACCGTCCCACTTGGTACGAGGCGGCTCCCGTCCCGGCAGTCCAGGTGAGAACGGCTTGCCCGTCCCCAGCGGTCGCCGTCAGTCCCGAAGGCACTTTGGGCGACAGCATGGGTGTTGCCGAAGCCTGGTTGGAGTCGCCGCTCTGTCCCGAGGAGTTTACGGCTGCGACAACGTAGTAGTAGGTCGTGTTGTTTACCACGGCGTCATCTTCAAAGACCGTGCCGGTGGTCGTGCCAATCGGGATATACGGGCCGCCCGTGGTGGTCGATCGCAGGACCGAGTAGCTTGTGGCAGTTGCGGAGCCGGTCCAGTTTAGGCTCACCTGCTGGTTCCCCGGAGTGGCCTGCAACCCCGTGGGCGCCGCGGGAGCACCCGAGGTAGAGACGCTCACTGTGACGGATTTTGTGACCGCCGTCCCACTCGGAGGCGTGACCGTGAGGGTATAGATGGTCGTGACCGATGGTGTAACGCTCACCGGCGTCCCGCTTGTCTCGGCAAGATCCCCCGGCGTAATGACGCCTGTTCCGTTGGCGAAGACCCCGGTCAGAGAAGCGGTCCCTCCTGCCGTGATCGACGTGGGACTCGCAATGAAACTCGTGATGGCGGGCGCGGCCGGATTCACCGTTATCACCGCGGCCTGGGTCACCGTCACTCCGGCAGCATTGGTCACGGTGAGCGTATAAGTTGTTGTGTCCGATGGCGTAACGCTCACCGCTGTCCCGCTGGTGGCGAGGAGATTGCCCGGTGTAATAACGCCCGTGCCGTTGGCGAAGATCCCGGTCAGAGAAGCGGTCCCTCCTGCCGTGATCGACGTGGGACTCGCGATGAAACTGGTGATCGCAGGCGCGGCTGGATTCACCGTAATCACCGCGGTCTGGGTCACCGTCACTCCGGCAGCATTGGTCACTGTGAGTGTATAGGTCGTTGTGTCCGAAGGCGCGACGCTCACCGGTGTCCCGCTGGTGGCGGGGAGATTGCCCGGTGTAATGACGCCCGTGCCGTTGGCGAAGATCCCGGTCAGAGAAGCGGTCCCTCCTGCCGTGATCGACGCGGGATTCGCATTCAAACTCGTGATGGCGGGCGCGGCCGGATTCACCGTAACCACCGAGGTCAAAGTCGCTGTAGCTCCGGCAGCATTGGTCACGGTGAGTGTATAGGTCGTTGTTTCCGAAGGCGTGACGCTCACCGCTGTCCCGCTGGTGACGGCGAGATTTCCCGGTGTTATGACGCCCGTGCCGTTGGCGAAGATCCCGGTCAGACTAGCGGACCCGCCCGCCGTGATCGACGTGGGACTCGCAATGAAACTCGTGATGGCGGGCGCGGCCGGATTCACCGTGATCACCGCGGTCAAGGTCGCTGTAGCTCCGGCAGCATTGGTCACTGTGAGTGTATAAGTCGTTGTGTCCGATGGCGTAACGCTCACCGGTGTCCCGCTGGTGGCGGGGAGATTTCCTGGCGTTATGACGCCCGTGCCGTTGGCAAAGATCCCGGTCAGAGAAGCGGACCCGCCTGCCGTGATCGACGTGGGATTCGCAACAAAGCTAGTGATCGCAGGCGCGGTAGGACTCACCGTGACCACCGCGGTCTGGGTCACCGTTACTCCGGCCGCATTGGTCACTGTGAGCGTATAAGTTGTTGTGTCCGATGGCGTGACGCTCACGGCTGTTCCGCTGGTGACGGCGAGATTTCCCGGTGTTATGACGCCCGTGCCGTTGACGAAGGTCCCAGTCAGGGAAGAGGACGCGCCGGGTAGAATCGACGTCGGATTCGCAACAAAACTGGCGATGGAAGGGTCAGAAACTGGCCTGAAGCTTAGCGAATTCACGCAGCCCACCAGGCCGCCCAAGCTGAGGCTCAACACCAAAACCAGCAGGGTTTGGATCTGAGTTTTATTCATTTCACCTTCCAATGGATAAGGCTGTAACAAGTCATACGACGCGTGCCTTACAAATACAGCGGATATAGAAAGGATAATGTGACGCCAATCACTCTATAGACGACTTGAAGATCGAAGCAAGCCAGCTTGCACGTCGGGAGCGACGTTTGGGAACAATAGCGAAATCCTGATGATGGACTCCTCCAGCACTACGGTAAGCTACGCGCTCGCCTCGAATCCCGGAGTCAATTGCACAGGAACGATGTTGTTTCCGGACATTCGCCAATTTGACGAAGGCATGTACCAAAACGATCTAATGGGAGATGATTTCATTTTAAGTACCTCCACCACCGGAATGGGGACAGGGAGCGCAAGCGGCTGCGCGGGGAGCTATGCAAGCGGGACACCTTACGCCTGCGCGGAGAGCGCCGGAAGCGGCTCCACATTCGCCGGGTGGAGCGTAAGCAGCGACGGAACGGGCAGCGGCGCAACTTACCCGGGCAATATGCCGTCCGCTAACCGCACAGTTACAGCGACGTTTAACTTGCCATCAGCTGCCGCTACTCCGACCTTCAGCCCCGAGGCAGGCACTTGTAACTCTGCGCAGACAGTGACGATCAGCGATGCGAAATCAGGCGCGACGATCTACTACACCAGCAACGGACTGAGCCGACGGCCAGTTCGACGAATTACTCCAATCCAATCACAGTGCCTGGCTCTGTGACCTTGGAGGCCATCGCGATGGCCAATGGCTACACACAGAGCGCGGTTGGGTCGGCGGCTTACGTTATCAACCTGCCTCCTCCGCCTGACTTCACCATCACTGCCGCTCCATCCTCGCTCACCGTGACGGCCGGAGATAGCGGCACGGTTACAAGCCGGCCTGGTACTCACCGAGCCATACGCTTTATCTGTGAGTCTCAGTTGTTGTTGCACTGTTCGATTTGCTAACTGCAACTGCGGTCAAACGCCTCAGTAGAATATTTCTCATAGACCCATTGACATCGTCTGTGAAATTTTGTATATGATTAGCATCTCGTGAAACACGAGTGTACGTTTGGGCCCCAACAATCCCCCGTTAGAGGGTTGCCTGAATCACTCGTTAGCTAGTCGCTCGACTCTTCTTAGCTAGCTGCTCGACTCAAAGTCTTCCCTTTTTGGCTGTAGTCATCCCTGCACTGGATAATCCCTAGTCGACTGCCGACTCCGGGAGTGGATGACAACTGCAACTCATCGCTGGAAAGTCCTTGGATAGCTCAACTCGTGGTGTGCGCGGATGTTACCGCGCCAGCGCAGTTCAATGGCTGCGCTTGTGAGGCCAGTTTGCCTCTCAGGTGCAGATCATGGCTGCGCTTGCGAGATCTGTGTGCTTCAACCCGGTTCGAAAGCAGGACCAGCCAAAACCTAAAGACACGACAAGGAGGAATCGTGATCAAGACAGCAAAACTCGCCTCAGGTTTAGCTTCGGCGATAATCTTCGTCGCCGGAATGACATTTGCTCAACAAGACCCTGGAGTTCAGAGCGCCAACCGCGGCACGGGAGCGTCGATCATTCCGTCGAGTGACACGACAGGCTTTCTGAGCTTCTTCAACGATGGCCTCGCACGCTTCCAGGACGTAGAGTCGGTTTCAAACAGCCCGGCCGGCAACAACGGCTTGGGACCTCGGTTTAACTCGGTTAGCTGCAGCTCATGCCACGCACAACCTGCAGTTGGCGGATCTGGCGTTGCCGTCAATCCCCAGTTCGAATTTGTTTCAAACGGGACTGCGCCTCGCAACACCACCCCTTCTTTCATTACACAGAATGGTCCAACCCGTGAAGCCCGTTTCCCCTTCTTCTTCAACAGCAACGGCACCGTCAACACCAGTGCTCCAAATGGAGGAGTGGAAGATTTATTTACCGTTGCGGGGCGATCCGATGCCGGTACATGCACCAGTCTTGCGCAGCCCAATTTCGCGCAAGCCGAGAGTACAGGCAACATCATCTTCCGGATCCCGACACCGACCTTTGGCGCAGGTCTGGTGGAGAATCTGGACGACTCAACTCTGCTCATAAATCAGCAGGCCAATCTGAAGAACAGCTTCGGCATCTCGGGCACCTTTAACCACAACGGCAACGACGGCACCATAACCCGTTTCGGCTGGAAGGCGCAGAACAAGTCACTGCATATCTTTGCTGGTGAGGCTTACAACGTTGAAATGGGCATCAGTAACGAACTGTTCCCGCAGGATCGCCCATTGCCCGAGGAAGAACTCGCCACCGGGCTGCCGGCAAGCTGCCTGAATCTTACTGGAACTGGATACCCGGAGGACACTTCAAACCCATTGAGTTCGCCGAATACAGCGGTTCTGGACGACGTGTCGGCATTTGCCAACTTCATGCGGTTCATGGCCCCTCCGCCGCCCGGCCCGGTTGAGCTGGACGGATCGACGGTACCCGCATCGACAATCGCCGTGGGCGAAGCAGTGTTCAACTCGATCGGCTGCGCGACCTGCCACAATCCGAGCCCAGGCACAACACAGGTATCGAACTTCGTTCCCGCGTTGAGCAAGAAATCGGTGCCCGCATTCTCCGATTTCGAGATCCATCACATGGGCTCGGGTTTTGCGGACAACGTCTCGCAAGGCAACGCGGGCGGCGATCAATTCCGCACGGCTCCCTTGTGGGGATTGGGACAGCGGATCTTCCTCGATCATGACGGCCGCGATCAGAGCGTCCCCGCGGCCATTCAGAATCACGCCAGCTCTGGCAGCGAAGCCAACACGGTGATTACGAATTACAACAACCTCAGCCCGACTGCAAAGCAGGAGTTGATCGACTTCCTGCGCTCACTGTAATCGGTAATCCTGCTGGCGAGACACAGAGTTGTGTCTCGCCAGCCTTTTGTTAATCCCCTGGCGAAGATCAGCGGTGGGCAGATGCAGAAACCGGATTGAACTGACTTGATTTTGAGGAAGAAGAAATGCACTCTCGAATGATCTATCTGCTGGCCGCATGCGCATTGGCCGCGCCGTTGCCTGCTCGTGCGCAGGCTCCCGCACAGCAGGAAACCGCTAAAGACGGAGTCGGCACATCCAGCGATTTGCATCAGATGACGAAGGTGCCGAAGGGTGTCATTCTGGTCAAAGGCGCATGGTCGAGCGCCAGCGATTCAGTTACTCCTCTGCCGGAGGACGGAAACGTAACCAACAGAGTTTTCAACGACAAGTATTTTGGAATTACCTGGGCCCTCCCCCCAGATTGGAGGGAGGGGTATAAAGGACCCCCTCCCTCGGATGGCGGCCGTTACGTGCTGGCGGAGATCGTACCCGCGGATACGTTCAAAGGGCCGGCTCGCGGAAGTATTCTGATCACCGCCGACGATCTGTTCTTTACGCCATTGCCCGTGGCTGACTCAGTGGAATTCATTCACTATACCAAGGACAATTTGCAGGACTACTACAAGGTCGAACGATCACCAAAGCAAATCAGCGTTGGTGGCCGCCCATTCACCTTTCTTGCGTATTGGTCTCCAGCGGCGGAATTGCACTGGTATATTCTGGCTACCCAAATCCGCTGCCATACGTTGGAAGTAATTCTCAGCAGCAGTGACACAAAGCTCCTTGATGGCTTGGTGCAAGACTTGAACAGAATGAAGCTGCCCGCAGACGACAGCCTTACGGGCGCAGATTCCGTACCTGTCTGCATGAAAGATTATGCGCGCGACGAAAACGTGATTGAGCGCGTCGATCCGATCTTCAGCGACCGCCGATTCAATCCCGTTCCGGTCCGAGTCATTATCGACAAAGAAGGCAGAGTCAAGCACATTCATTTTCTCAGCGCATTTCCCGATCAGGCCAAGTCCATCACTGATGCGCTAGAACGATGGAAGTTCAGACCTTACCTGCGGAACGGAGAGCCTGTTGAAGTGGAGACCGGCATTATGTTCGGGTCAGCTCCCCATCCGAGGATATCCCCGGCAGAAACTTCGATGCCCAAGTGACGTGCGAACGATGTGCCGTGGGCAGGCGAATCTTGTGTGGCCGATGACCCTCTTTGTTCAACGCGGATTGAAGTCTGACAGATGACTACAGAAGGAGGCAAGTAATGCGTCGCTGCGGCGGGAAGAGATGCAAACACAGGATCGTCCTGGGCATCGGTGTCTTCGGTATCTGCTGTTTTCCGGCGTCTCTTGCAGCGGACTCTATGACAGGCGTCGTCCGCAACCTGACGAACGGCCGGCCGGCAGCCGGAGACGATGTGTTTCTCATTGGCGCCGCGCAGGATGCGCAGGAACAAGCGCACGCCAGGACAGACGCGCAAGGGGCATTCACTCTCGAGTTGCATCATCCCGGGAAGCCGCACCTGGTCCGTGTGGTTCATCAGGGCGTCAACTACGACCGGCAGCTCTCATCAGCAGATGCTATTGCGATCGATGTTGCCGATGCCACAACTAAAGTGAAGGGCATTACAGGGGGCATCGAGATTATCCGCGTAGGCAGCCATGGAAGCCTGCTTCATGTCTCCGATATGGTTGAGATCAAGAATGTTTCGAACCCTCCCGCAACCCAAGCAAGTGAACGCACCTTTGAAGTCTATCTACCCGGCGATGCAAAGATCGATTCGGTTCTAGCAGCCGGTCCGGAAAACATTGGCACGATGATATCCGCGATGCCTGTCCGCGGAGAGCCTGGCCACTACTCGGTTGATTTTCCCCTGCGGCCGGGAGCCACCAAGTTCGCATTCAACTACGACCTGCCTTACGATGGGCGCGCCACGTTTCGCCCACAGAATATGTATCCACTACAGCAGTTGGCAGTGATGATTCCACCGACGATGACATTTGCCTCACGGTCCAGCGCCTTTCAGATGCTTTCCGTAGGCAACAACCGGTATAAAGTGGAGGCCGCCGAGCAGCTAAAAGCGGGACAAGGGCCGGAATTTGAGTTATCAGGGGCTGGCAGCCTTCCGCCCATACAGGAGGCTCAAGTTCACGCTTCACCTAAAGTCCCAAACGTTGCTCTCACCGCTCCTGCACAGACCACGTCGGCCGGTTTCGAGGCGCATGCCCAAGGCGGGAACTTTTCGGTCTCGGGGTCATCGCCCGTCGCAAGATTCTCCGCACAGTCGTTACGAGTTCAACGGTGGGTCCTCGGAGCCGGTGCTTTATCGATTCTTGGAACATTTGGGTTGCTCGTCTTGCACAGAAAACATTCGCGCTACGCGAAAACGCAGGTTTTAGTCGGTGCCAGTCAAGTTCAAGAGACATCGGCAGGCCTGGTGGATGCGTTGAAAGAAGGGCTATTTCAGCTTGAAAGCGACTGGTTGCAAGGCGCCGACCCCAAGGAAGAGTACACGTCAGTCAAGCAAGCGCTGAACGGGACAATTGAATGGGCGATTGCACGTGCCGGAGCCCGCAGAGGAGCTACTACCAAATTGAGCCCCAATCAGAATAGTGCGGAGTCAGTACTAACTTTCTTCAAGTGATCACGTCTTATCAGTTGTACTAATAGCTCTCTATTGATGTGGTGTAGTGTTGATTCAGTGCCCGGACGGAAAAGCAATTCATCCCAGTGGGCTTACATGTTTATCCCGAGTGTTTTGAAGTTTTGTGTATCGTATTGATTATACTAAACTTACATATAGTCAGTGACAAGCCCTTAGAATCCCATGCGGCATTGTCTGCCGGGGGGCGAGTAATGGGTAATATGTTACTTTTTGGCAGTGTAAATTAGTAACTTGACACTCTTCAGCTAAAACGTTTTTCTTAGACACTGCGGTCAGACGAATTGCAGAACGTGGCGAGAAGTGGTCACTTAAATGCAAGCTTTATTTTTCCCTGCGGTCTTGTCTCCGGTTTTGATAACCGTTCCTCTATGGGTTGTCTTGCAATGATCCCGCCCTTGATAGCGCATTGCGCATCCTGAATGCGTCACTGTGCTCTCAAGGGGAAGCCTCCGTGCGTTTGCGCACGGAGAGTTATTCGGCTTGATTCGATTTTATAGCATTTGACAACTCGTGCAAGCGCAGACAAAGGGACGGGAGAGCACTGTCTTAACTCGCAGAGTTAGAAGCTCAGATAGCGGCATCATGTATTGACAAGGCGCTCATCCATTGGATGTGGGTGGGCTATGCACAAGGAGAAACTATGTCTCAGCCCCACAATTCCCTTCGCGAGCGGGCACGCGTTCGCCGATTGAGCGGGTACATTACAGTACTCGCGGCGTTGTTTCTAACCCTCGTTGTGCCGGGCGTCTTCGCACAAACGCACGTCGCCAATCCATATGTCGGCGCAAAGGTATACGTCAGCACAGACTGGACTAACGAAGTCGGTACCGCGATCGCCTCTGAAACTGCCGGCTCCACGCTCGCACAGCAGATGGCGGTTGTCGGAAATACCCCGACCTTTGTCTGGATGGACCACATCGGCGCGATTTACGGCGGCGCGGCGGGCGGCGGACGGCTGAGCCTGGCGCAACACATCGCCGCGGCAGCCGCCCAGGCCAATGGCGCGGAGATCGTCGTTCAGCTGGTCATTTACGACCTTCCCGACCGCGACTGCGCGGCGCTGGCCTCGAATGGCGAGTTGAGCATTGCCGGAGGCGACACGGTCACCGGCCCTACCGGAGCCAAGGAAACATTAGTCGGGACGGGCCTGCAGGAGTACGAGAGCGATTACATTACTCCCATCTACCAGGCCCTGGCCGCGGCACCCTCGAATGTCCGCTTCGTGCTAGTGGTCGAGGACGACTCGCTTCCCAATATCGTCACCAACACCGGCTACAGCTTTTCGATCGCCAACTGCGTCGCGGCCAACGGCGGCGAGAGCTACCCGACCTATTCGACGACGGGTGTATATGTAGAGGCGATTCAATACGCGCTCAACCAGTTCCACACGCTCCCAAATGTATATAACTACCTCGACATCGGCCACCATGGATGGCTCGGATGGACTGAGGGCGCCGGCCTTGCCTTCCCCTTCTACGCCAGCGTGGTCAAGGGAACGACGGCCGGATTCGCCAGCCTTGATGGAATCATCACCAATACCGCCAACTACGGCCCGACCAAAGAGCCGTTCATGACCGCGACCGAAGAGGTCGGCGGTACCCCGGTCGACAACGCCACCTTCTACTCGTTCAACCCCGAAATCGATGAGGCAGACTATGCCCAGGAATTCTATACAGGCCTGACAGGCGTCGGTTTCCCCTCCACGATCGGATTCATCATCGACACCTCGCGCAACGGCTGGGGCGGGCCGCTCCGTCCGACCGCAGCTAGCACCAGCACCGTGCTGAACACCTTCGTCGACGCAACCAAAATCGACGAGCGCGACGACATGGGCCAATGGTGCAACCAGGAGAACCAGGGAATCGGCGCGTTCCCGACGGTGAACCCAGGTGGCGCCACCAATTTGATTGCCTACGTCTGGGTCAAGCCTCCGGGAGAATCGGACGGCGACTATCCGAACGGGGATACAAACGCACAGCACCTCGCCCTTGGGGCCACCCATGGCGATGAGAACTGCGACCCGGCGCACGCCAATACGCTGGCCAACGGAATGACCGTAGGCTCGATCCCGAACTCGCCCCCGGCCGGCACCTTCTGGCTCACCGAGTTCCTTCAGGACGTACAGAATGCCTATCCGCCGATTCCAATCGGCAACGGCTTCTCAATCACAACCACCCCGGTGACTGTGGTGCAGGGAGCAACCGGGACGAGCAGCGTCACCGTCAACGAATTTGGAACTTTCAGCGGCACAGTAACGCTGAGTCTGAGCGCGCTGCCCACAGGCGTTACCGCGGCCTTCAGTCCGGCTTCAGTCACCGGATCTGCAGGCAGCACACTTACCTTTACCGTGGCTGCCACAGCCGTTCCGGGAACTTATCCCCTGACGGTGACTGGAGCCAGCGGTTCAACCGTCGAGACCGCCAGCCTGAGCCTTGTCGTGGGTTACTCGCCTCAATTCACGATTACCGCCTCTTCCTTGACTGTTTCCCTGCCGGTCGGAACGAACCCCACCGACTCGTTCACCATCACCTTCCTGGGCGGACTCACGGGGAGCGTATCGATGAGCGCTACCGGCCTGCCCAATGGCATGCAAGCCAACTTCTCTCCCGACTCGGTGAACGCGCCAGGCGGCACCGTCGTCGCGAATTTCAGCGCGCAAACCAGCACACCGGCTGGATCTTATCCGATCAAGATCGTCGGAACCAACGGCACAATCACGGAATCCGTCACCATCACCATCACCATTCCGGCGACGGGCTTCACTCTCGCGGCATCGTCAAGCAATCTCTCGGTAACCCAGGGCACCAGCGGCACCGATACCATCACGGTGACGGACCTGCCCGGATTCACGGGCACCGTATCGTTTAACATATCCGGCCTGCCCAGCGGAGTTACCTCTTCGTTCAACCCGACATCCTCAGCAACCTCCACCGTTCTGACGCTGACGGTCGGCAGCACGGTCACCGCCGGCGCATACACAGTGACCATTACCGGAACCTCCGGGAGCAATACGGCAACGGTCCCCATCACACTGACCGTCGTCCCTGCGACGGGGACCTTCACGCTGAAGCCATCGGCGACCGCGCTGACGGTTGTCGCAGGCAATAGCGGGACAGACACGATTACGGTAACGGACGTGAGCCCGTTCACGGGCAGCGTAGCGTTTGCCGCATCTGGCATGCCCACGGGTGTCACGGCTGCATTCAGCCCGTCGTCCTCCACGACTTCGAGCGTGCTCACACTAACTGTAGCCAGCACAACCGCGGCCGGGAATTACACGATCACGGTTACCGGAACATCCGGTACGCTGACCCCAGTTACCACCAGCTTCACTCTCACTGTGACTTCGCCATCCGGCGGCTTCACGCTGAAGCCTTCTGCGGCCACGGT
>JBEKOA010000012.1:0-47645 GCA_049522255.1 Occallatibacter sp. | reverse complement strand
TCGAGATTACCATCACGAAGTAGATAGCGATGACCGCGATATCAAGCGGCCTGAGGTGCGCCAGCGAAGGAGCGCCGAGCGCAAGCAGGTTTGGGAGAGCAAGCGCTCCAAGGGAGTTCATAAAGTTCACGATCACAGTTTCAAACCTCTCATCTGAGCCTTTAGCTGACGGCCTTCAGCTCTTTCGTGCCCGGTCAATTCCAAAGCAGCAAGAACAATGTCGAGCTACTGACAACTGGAAGCTGAAGGCTGAAAGCTGTCCTCTACTGCCCATAGGTAGCTTTTGCGCCATGTTTGCGGTGGTAATGCCGGTTCCGGCGCAGCAATTCGACAGGCACACGATGCAGATGATTCCAATCATGAAACGAAGGCAGAACCTCGTGCGGAGAGGCTTCCGTCTGCTCTCATTCTCATGGTCCCTGCGAATGGAATCATTGAACTGCTTGATTCCCTGCTTTATCCGACAATTGGGAAGGTTGCCACTGAATCGGTTTCTTGATCTTTGAACTGATCGTCTGGCTGCGTTTCAGCGTCACTAGCACAACGTCATTGCTGTTCATCGGCAAAGTAAATTCGACCGTGCCGGTAGATCCGGCCTGCACAACCTTGTTTGTCTCCGGCAGATCGCGCGTAAGCTCGTTCAAGTGCGTGATTTGCTGCGCGGCCAGAACTGCTGGCGATCCCATCTCAAGGTAAGCCGTATACGCATCGTTTGCGTGAAATCCGGTCCGGTAAACCTCCAGTTGATAAGAGGCATATGGACCAAGATGCATAGCTCGTAATTGCACTGGAGCCGTGGGGTGCGAGGGAATCACTTTTGTGTAGAAGGATCGATTGCTCACCTTCTGCTTCGGCTGCTCGAAGTCCCAAAACACAGCCGTGAAGTCCCCGTCCTTTGCAGAAAGCATAGCCTGAGGATCGCTCGTTCCGAGGCTTTCTCCCTGGAGCGCATGAAGATACTTGAAAGCGAAGAATGCCGGTTTGCGAATGCCCTGGGGGTTCAGTAGTCCGAACCCTCCTTGAAACGGCGCCGTCGGAGGTCCGGGTTCTTCGAACAGATCGGTGTAGGTCCAGTAGCTCATACCCTGCAACAACCCCTGACTGGCTTTGAGCTTGGTCAGGATATAGGGAGCGCTAATGTAGGAGTCATGCACGGAGTCGCGCGGTGTATAACTTGTGCTCCACTCGGAGAAATATAAAGGAAGAACAGGAAACGGTGAGGCCGAAATCTGCTCCCGAACATGACGCACGTCACCGATAATCGCGTCTGATGACGAATCGAGCTTTGTATCGGATTTCCCTTCTTCGTCTAGAAAGCCCCCTTGAACACCATACGTATGCGTTGTTACGAAGTCAACTGCAGCACCGCTTTGCTTGACGTGCGCCAGGAATTCGGGAACCCAACCTGCTCCGGCAGTCGAGGGGCCTCCTACTCTCAAAGAGGGATCGATCGACTTTATGGTCTTCGAAGTTAGGTCGTAGAGCTCGAAGTATGCTTTCTGGTCGCCACCTTCCCAGAATCCAGAGAGGTTGGGCTCGTTCCACACTTCGAAAAACCAAGTGCGCACTTCGTCTTTTCCGTAGCGCTCCTCGATGTGGATAATGAAAGCTTCGACAAGGTCGTGCCAGCCTTCCGGTTTCGGATGAGATGTGTTGCCGTTCCAATAAAACACGCTGTTCTGCGATGTGGCAAGCGCTTTCGGGGTGAAGCCAAGCTCGACAAACGGCCTGATATGCCGGGCCAGCAAGTCGTCATAGAGTTGGTCTATCTTTGACCAGTTGTAAACAGTTTTCCCGTCTTCGATTCGAACTGTTCCCAACACGTCGTGAAAGATCGCGTGAAAACGGATGTACCGAAAGCCGAGCTCACCCGCAGTGAACTTTAATTGCGCTTGGCTGTCATCGCGAATCAGCGTGCCTGGATAGTCCGACCCAACCGACAAATCGAAGAACCGGTCTACCGGGCCCGTCGAGTTCTTGATATCCATAGTGACTTGGCGGGTAGTCCCCTCAGGCGATTGAGCGGCCAGGGGTAGACCAACAAGAGCAGTAGAGAGCCCAAATACGAGCAGAAAGAACGGCCGCAGTATCGAATTAGGCATGGATGACTCAATTCCCTCACAGTAGTTGGATGACATTATGTTTGCGAGCCTGTTTATCGACTCAAACCGTCGTTGGCAAATGGATCTCAGGGCTTCATAAGAAATCGTCGATAATCACAATCGGATCCCCTTCGTCACCCGATGATCGGTGCACTATGATTTCGTGGGGCCCTGTCGGTCACGGAGGGAGCCCCACGAAGCGGGGAATTCTGACTTGCGTGCTTAGTTCGCGCTCGTCCCCCAAATGATGCCCCTACCGCCGTTCGTCCCTAAGTAGACAGTACCGAAAGTGCGCATATCTCCGCAGACCGCAGTGAATCCGGCCCATTGATGGGCTGGGTCATTGATTTGGAGCCACGTCGAACCGCGGTCCGTGGACCGGTAGAGTCCCCATACCCCGCCGATCGTCCCGTCGAGATAGAGAGTTAGATTGTTGGAGCCCGCCGCCGCTTTTCCGTAACCAATGAAATACGACCACTGGACGCCGGAAACTGCCGTTAATCTTGGAGAGGTGCTGGAGCCAGTATTGGAATAGAGATTCCCGTACTCATCGCCTCCGGTTAACCACACATCCCCTTGAGCGTCCGGTACGGATACCAGTACTGGAGGCCAAGCATAGGAACCGCTGGGGATACCCGTCTGAAGAGTCGTGAAGGTTGCGCCACCGTTGGTACTCATTGTGAGCGCTCCGTTCGAGAAGCCATAGTAGACGCCGGCAGCTGCGCGGTCGCTGACCACTTGCGCCTGAGGGCTTATTCCAGTTGAAGCGATCCAGGTCGTTCCACCGTTCGTCGAGTACCAGACGGACGACGTATCCTCAGTGGCCCAGACGATGGACGAACCATCGGGCGCGATGGCAATTTGTCCACCGCCTTTGCTTCCGGACGGCGCTGAGACAAATCCGGTCCACGTCAATCCACCGTCAGTCGAGACCACTCCGATTGGCGAAGCCCCTCCCGATCCGTCGGTTACGCGCACCACCGTCGTTGGCGTGTTCTGCACGAAATCCATCGATGTGGGTGTCGCGGCCGGATTACTGTACATCTGTTGCGGCGGGGAAACAGTTAGATCTTGATGGGAAAAGCCGTAATTATCGCCCATCGAACTGAGCAGGATTGTATTTCCGGAAGGAGGAGCCCAGAGGCCCTTGATGGCAGTTTCTTCGATGCCCAGAGAACCGATCGTCCAATTGACAATGCCCAGAGAACTGTCACTAGGATCGGCATTCGTCAGATCGGTCGTGGCCCAAACCTGCCCGCCATTACCGTACATGGCGTGATCTGGGTTAAACGGGTCAATGGCAAGGGTGGTAGTCCAGTTTCCAGTAGAGATTTCGCTAGCAGGTTGATGAAATGCAACGTAGGGCGCGAGTGACGCGTCATGTGTTGCCAGATCTGGGGAAAGGGAATAGCTGTCGACCTTGACCGACGAAACATCGCGCCATGTCGCGCCATCGTCTGTCGAGCGATACACGACATCCGCAGTTGGCCAATACTGATCGAGCGTGCTTAACAGCAGGTACCCGGCATTGCTCGGATCTACCGCGATCGCTCCATACCCGTTGGAGTCGTTAATGGTGAGGTTCTTATTGGGCAGTGTGATCTGAGTCCAGGTCCCGGATGTCCAGTTGGATCCAGGAACAAACTTCCAGAGTTGGCCAACAGTCATCGTGTTCGGACCCGGCTGGTCACCGTACAGGACATAGATAGAACCATCGGGACCGAGTTTTGCTTGCAGCGGAGCCAGCGGTGTTGAAGCCGATGAGAATGACGGCTGGCCGGTCAGCGGAACCCATGTGCTGGTTGTCGAGCCACCATTGGTTGTCACATACATTCCAACGGGATCCGTTCCGGTTCCCGTGCCGCCGACTGCCGCGTAGACCGCCGGAGATGCCGCTCCGGAAGAGCCGCTCGATTTGAGAGGTAGCACCGCCACTACACCGTCTTGATTGGAAGTCGTGGTAACCGGAAGACCGCTCACTTTGGTCCAAGTAGATCCGGAATCGGTAGAAATCTGCAGGCCGGCGAGGCGTGTGCCGAAATACACGGTGCTGGGTAGGTTAGGATCCACTGCAATGCGATCACCGGTGGCGCGGCCTGGTTCGTTCGACCCATTCTCGAAGTCAAGCGGAACTGTGGTGAACGTTTGACCCTGGTCGTTGGAGACCAGCATGGCCCCATTTCCGGCCCAACTGGCATAATATTGGCCTACCGCCAAATAGAGCTTGGTGGGGTTGGTAGGATCAAGCCCGAGCGCTTCCACGCCCGCCCAATCCCAGTTTGCCATCGGTGTAAAGTCGAGAAGCGGAACCCATTGTGTGTCGGAAGGACCCCAGCGATACGCTCCGCCGACATCGGTGCGTGCGTACACCAGGTTCTGTTGTGCTGGATGAAAGTAGACCCCGGGGATATATCCGCCACCCACAACTCTTACGTTCGTCCACGAATACGATGGCGCTCCGGCAGCCGCATTCACATTGAGCGATACAGTGGCCGTAGCCGAATAATAGTTGGCTGCATCCGTTGGCGTTAACGTGACTGCGAGCGCTTGTGCACCGGCAGTGTTCATCACCGTACCCGCAGCAGGATAATAAACAAAGGTGCCGGCGACACTCGCTGTCGCATTCAATTGCGTGCTACTCAAGGTTGTACCCACCGAAATCGAGGAAGGTGTGTTCCACGTGATGGTCGGCATAGCCTTGTTCACCGTAACAGTATTCGTAGCCGTCGTCGACGCAACCGTGGTGGGATCGCTGGGCGTAAATGTGGCCGTAAGCTTTTGAGTCCCGGCGTCAAGAATTGCACCTGAGACCGGCGAATATGCAAACGTTCCTGGATAGTTGGCGGTGGCGTCGAGCTGCGTGGAACTCAACGCGGTCCCGTAGGCGATGGCAGCGGGGGCGGACCATGTGATCGCAGGAGTGGCGAGGGAACCGGCATTGACTACGATTGTGACACTTCCAGTGGCCGAATTGTAGTCTGCGGCGTCCGTTGGCGTGAACGTGGCTGAGATGGTTTGTGATCCGGCAGTGTTCATCACCGTACCTGCGGCAGGCGAATAAACAAAGGCGCCGGCGACACTCGCGGTCGCATTCAACTGCGTACTGCTCAAGGCCGTGCCAACTGAAATAGAGGCAGGTGTATTCCATGTGATGGTCGGTGTCGCCTTGTTCACCGTAATCGTATTTTTAGCCGCTGCCGACGCAATCGTGGTCGGATCGCTGGGTGTAAATGTGGCCGTCAGCGTCTGAGTCCCTGCGCCTAGGATTGCTCCTGAGGCTGGCGAATACGCAAACGTCCCTGGATCGTTGGCGGTAGCGTTGAGCTGTGTGGAACTCAATGCGGTCCCGTATGTGATGGCAGCGGGTGCGGACCATGTGATCGAAGGAGTAATGGGTGTAGACAATGAGCTGTCGCCGCTGCTACAGCCATTCAACAGCAAAACGGGGAAGATAAGTCCGATCAAAAAAAGAATGCAAGACTTCATATAAAGAATGCTCCAGACTGCACGAACTCATCATCGGCGTTACGATTGGAATTATCGAAATGTCTCATTCCCGAAAGCACTTAGCAGACGAACTGCGAAGAAGGGAGAGCTGTCGAAGTCAGTTGCACTGGGCCCGCGCGCCCGGACAGCATTGACTGTCCGGGCCGCGTGGTGTGGAGCAACTCACTGCACCGTCAGCGAAACCTGGAAGGTCGATTTCGAGCAGGGGGATACGGTTGGATCGGAGTTCCCTGCCGAGTTTAAACCACAGGCTTGCGTTGTGTTTTTCGAAACGGAGAGATAGGGGTCAGAGTAGGCCACCACGGTAATCTTGCTTGAACCGGACGGAGTGGAGTTCGGAATGCTGTGAACGCTTCCGGCGCAGGCCATGACCCCAACCGCCGAAACAGCCAGCAGAGCGCCCCCGATCAGCAACGCAAGCCTTCCCCAGGGTCCTCGTACCAACCGGCGCCGTGTCCAGAGCAGGGACATTCCGGCCAATCCGCCCAGCCACCAAGGAATCGAACTCTGCAACGGAGAGTTGGGAGGATTGTTCACAACCACTTGCAGCTGCGTTGTGGCCGGAGGATAAGTAGCAGTGGATGTATTGGCCATGACCGTAACCTGTCCAGGAGAAAACACGCAGATTGCGTTGGCCGGCAACGAAGAAGTCAGGCATTGATAGCCTACGAAACCCTGCCAGCCACCATAACTGGTGTTAGTGAAGGTTATGATGCTATTGCCGCTTTCGCCGCTGGTCATCGAGGTGCCGTTGGCTGTGACACTTACCGATCCGATTGCGGGCGAGACATCGAATGTCCCGGCTGTTGAACTCGACCCTGCAAAGTCGGAGTCGCCGCTATAGGTAGCAACAATAGCGACCACATCGTAGGCCACGCCATTCGCGGGAGCAGATGGTGTGTAGCTATATTGAACTTGGCCCGCGTCGGCAGATGTTAGAGATACCGTCACGGGCGGAACTTGAGTGCCACCCGAATCCGTGATGGTGAAGGTAACACTCCCAGTTGGCTCTCCGGCAAATGTGGAAGATACATTTGCTGTCAGGGTGATCGCGGTACCCGCCGTCTGGCTTGCAGGATTGGGATATTGTGTCGTAAACGACAGTACAGTTGAGCTGGCGACCGGCTGTATATTCACTGTTGTTGCCGGCTTGGAGGTACTTTGTTCGTAGGCGTTGTTTCCGGAGATTCCTCCCGTGTAACTAGCCGAAAAACTGATGGTTCCCCCGGAAAGATTTCCGCCGCCGGGCAGTGTGAAAGTCGCAGTACCAGAGGTCAGAGAAACTGTTTGAATGATAGCGCCCGTCGATGCGTTAACGAGGTTGACAGCGCCAACGCCGACTGGAGTAGTTGTTCCTGCCACGATAACTGTCGCGGTAAGTATTATCGACTGGTCATAAGAGGGATTTCCACTCGGTGAAGTAACAGTCAAAGTCGTCGTGGTCGGCAGTGTAACGCCTCCCGAGCCGGTAAAGACAAGCTGCTGCGCAGCGGCATTCGCTGCGTTGCTGCTCAAGGTGTAGGTCTCGGAGTACGACCCACCGGTGGATGGCATAAACTCCGATTCAAGGCTGCAGCTCGAGCCGGAGGCCACCGATGCACCGCTGGCGCAGGCGTTGATCTCAGAGGTTAGCAGTTGGAACTGCGTAGTATCTCCGGTGACCGTATAGTAGGGCGTACCAAGTGTCAACGCAGCATTGCCTGAATTCTCCACGTAATAGGGGAGCATTCCGCTTGTTTCACCCACATTCCATTGGCCAAATGATTGTGTAGAACTGGTGCGGCTGACCATATAAACGGCGGCATTCTTGTTGTCACTTACATAGAGGTTGCCCGCGAAATCGATCGCGACGCCGTAAGGATCCTGGATAATCGCTAATTCCGAAGAGTTCAGTTGGCCAATCACATTGATTGCACTGGACTGATCCAGAGACCCGGAGTTGTTGGGGATTCGCCAGATCTTGTTATTTCCTTGATCAACAACAAAGACGGCACCCGAAGCGTCAACGGCCAGAGCGGATGGCGTGCTCAAATTCGAGGCTACTGTTATCTGAGCTCCGCCACTCAACGCAGCCGTCAACTCATAGACATCGCCAATGGCTGCATCGGAAACAAATACATCCCCCAAACCATCCAGAGCGATTGCCGATGGGCTGGTCAGCCCAGAACCGAGTGTTAGAGCTAGCGAGAGATCGTAATTGCCGGTATATGGCAGATAGACAACTCGCTTGTTGCCCGTATCGGCAATGTAGAGATTGCCCAGACTATCGACTGCGACTCCGGCAGGTTGGTTCAATGTCATGCCGGCAACAATGGTGCTGCTAGAGACCAAGGTTGTTTGCGCAGAGGTACTGAGCGCACCATTGACCACGGGTATTTCCACGATCTTACTGTTTCCGGTGTCGGCGACGTAAACGTTGCCAGCACCATCCACTGCCACACCCGTGGGGGAGCTCAGGCCGCTGCCCAGCGCAACCGCAGTGGTGCTTCCGGCTGGCACTTCGAGAATTGAGTTCTTCGTAGAATCGGCAAAGAAGAGGTCGCCCTGATTGTCGATGGCAATGCCGGTTGGGGCCGCGTATCCGCTGCCAAACGTGGCCACGATCCCCGGATCAACGGTAAGTCCGGGGCCGGTGCCGACGCCGGAAATCTCGGCGGTTGCAAGGGTCACGCCGGTTGCGTCTGCCAATACAACGCCCCCCGAAGCTATTCCGGACACTGCTGGCGTAAAGCCAACATTCACCGTGCATCCTTCAGCCTGCGTATACGCAGTTGCCGAACAGGCGCCGGTGCCACCGGTGTTCGAGAAGATACCCGTGCCGGTATCGACTGATATCGAGCCCAAGGTCTTCGCGGCATTGAAAACGACATTCAAGGTCCCGGATCCGGTGGCGCCTACGGCGGTCGATCCCAAATTCGCGTTGCCTTGCGTGACCTTATAGATCGACGAGCCATTATTAGCGTAGTAGAGATTTCCAGACGCGTCCGGCGCCACAGCGTTCGCGATTGTGATGCTTGTTCCCATTGCAACGATAAACTGATCGGCGGGATTCAATGCTGCTGTGCCGCCGCTTGTCTCATAGGGAATCTCGTAGATCGCAGAGTTCCCGCTGTCTGAGACGTACATGTTACCCGCACCGTCGATGGAGACACCAATAACTGTTGTATATCCGCTGCCGAAGGATACAGGATCTGCACTGTATGCGGGTGGGGTTGTGCTTGTAGCCGCAGTAGTCACTTGCAACTCATAAAGGGCGCCACCGGACACATAGTAAATGTTGCCACTGGCGTCGATCGCGATGGACGTAATCGGATCGGTCAAAGAGGTCGTTCCACCCAACAGGGCGGCGCCGGTTGAGTATCCATTGAATCCATATTCGACCACCAATTCGTTAACGGGTGCGCAGCAGGCAACGTTCGAGCCGATGAATATATCGCCGGTAGAATCCACTGCTATGGCAGAGCCGTTCCAGTAGTAACTTATGCCGCCTAGATTGCCGATGAAGCCATTTGTGTTGCTAGTGAGGGTGACCATCGAGGTCGGTTGCGGTACACAGTTTTTGATCGGAACTTTATATGCGTTTCCCGTGTCGCCGTGAAGGAAATACAAGTCACTTTTTGTGGAGTCGATGGCAAGGGGAACCGCACGGTAATTGTCGCCACCTGCTGGTATAACCACCGTAGCCGCTCCTCCTCCGGCGGGAATCTCATTCACCTCCCCGCCGTACTGCTCCATTGCATAGATGTTTCCGCAGGCGTCCAGAACCACATTGGACTCATCGCCCGCCAAGCCTGTCGCGGGAACAGTGTTTACTGTGGAAACCACGACCGCCGGTACGGAAGAACTGGCCGTAGAGATTGCCGGCGACACCACCGGGAGCAGCGCAGCGAGCACTGTCAGCCACGCGTTCCGCCGGATCCATCCGTTCATAAGATCTTTCCTCAACATTTCAAGCCTCCAAAAATACTGCGTTTTTCCGCATGTTGCTTCGTTCTTGCTCCGGCTTCCGGATTCATCTTCGCCGTTGCCGCAATCGCGCCTTCATGAAGTACACAGGAGGAGGAACGAAAGGTCTCCCCTTCCCTGGTGCTTAAAAGTTGTACTTCACGCCGAATTCAAGGATGCGTTGCCCCCACTTATACGCCGTCTTTCCAAATGCGGGATTATTCAACGTCATACCCGTCAATGCAGCATTCAGCGACGTGAAGCACCCGGCTCCAGTTGTCGTATTGCAAGTTGGGTCGGCGAAAGTCAGGTTTAGGGCAGTCGCGTCGTTGTTGGTGAACGACGGGATGGGGTGGTTAAGAAAATTGAAGCCTGCGACACGGAACTGCAAGTTCTGCCGGTCAGTTACTTGAACATCTTTGTAGACGGAGAGATCGGACTTTTCGTAGAGGGGACCACGTACATCGGGAAGATTCCAAGCCCCTTGTGTTCCGAGCGCAGGCATTGCGAAGCAATTGCCGTTAGCGTATTGCCTGACCTGCCCAACGACTTTCCGGAAGCCTTTGCGCGGGTCGCAGGTAACAGTTGGCTGCAGCGAGTAATCCGAACTACCGAGCCAGGGAGCTGCCCCAACGGGAATGCCTATCGAAGTCAAGTTGGGAGCCGTGCCTGTCACGTAGCCCGCCGAGGCAGAGAAGCCGAAGTTTGTGCCGTTGTATATAGCGATATCGGGACCGCTTGTAACAGTGGTGATGCCCGATGCCTCCCAGTCGTTGAGCACCCAGCCCAATTCGCGATATCCGTGGAACTTCTTGCCTTCCTGATAGGAGTAACTGAAGTTGACGACCTGCGGCCGGTCAAAGGAGACAATACCATAGTCATGATGAGCGTTGACGGGGTCGGCGATGTTTCCCGTGTCCCAGTTGCCGCGAACTCCCAGCGCCTTTGACCATGTGTAGTTGACGCCAAACACCAGTGAACCACGCTGCTTGTTGAGCGATACCTGCAGCGCATTGTAATTGGCCCAGTTGGTGTGCTCTGGAACATTGACAGCCGTGTAATTCGGATACGGGCGGAAATCAGCCTCCTGCGTCGAGTTGAGGGTCGCTATATCGAAGGTTTGGCCAGTAAGTGGATCGGGACCAAAGAGAGCGCCGAGCGGAATTACGTCATGGTTTTGCAGGTTGCCCTGCGTTGCAAGATTCGTGCTTTGATTACCCACATAGGCCACCTCGAAGGTGGTATGGAAGGGCCCTTGCTGATCCACCGTGAAGTTGTAGTTGTAGGTGACCGGCTGTTCTTTGTCCTTGGGGTCGAGAGCGGAGACGCTGATCGTTGAACCATACATTACGCCAGCGGCACCGGTGGCAAAGACCGCCTGGTTGTTTCCGCCTAAACTGTTGTAGTAGCCGCAAGGAAGAACCTGAGTGCCTGTCGGCGTGTTCGAGGAGTTCATCAATTGATCCAGGGTGCAGCTGTCTTGTCCGCTAATGCCGTGATCGACAAGGTCAATAGCAGTCGATAACGCCCCGCCGGCTATACCATTTGAATCGCGCGCTCTATAGGCTCCCCAGCCTCCTCGCAAAACAGTCTTTCCATTTCCGAAAAGGTCATACGCCACACCCGCACGCGGCATATAGAAAAGTAATTCCGTTGGCACTCCCGCTACGGGAATGCTGGGGTTCAATTTATGCCAAGAAATTCCCGGCCATGTCGTGGTATCGAGAGTAACCGACTGTGAGAAAACGCCAGTCGCAATCGGGTTGTACTTGGTGGGATCCCATACCGCGGAGCCGGTCCCATCGGCGCCCGTCCACGGAGTTAGATGGGAGAGACGGATTCCAAAGGTGACTGTTAGCTTTGAATTTACCTTCCACTCGTCCGTTCCATAAAACTCCAGGCTGTTGAAGTACATGTCGTTGGTGGGATCTTTTGAACTTTGGTTGTAACCGCCCGGGCAGCCAATCAGGAAATTTCCAATGGTGTTACCCATGCTTGTCGAGTTGGGCGCCACAAGCGCACCTGTCACTGTATTCTCAGATGGCGAGGTTTGATTTATCAGACACCCATTGTAACGATCGTAAAGAATGGTGCTGTTAAAGTCGCTTCCCAGCGTTGTGTTGTTGTTTCTGGTTTGCTCCGCGTAGAAGCCGGCCTTGATGGTGTGGGTGCGATAGACCTTCGTCACATTGTCGGCAATATCCAAGCTTGACTTTCTCAGAAACTGGCCTAGGTTAGTCTTTGGCACATATCCAAAGGAGAAGTTCGGAAGCCCAGTCGTCTCCCACGAGTAAATGCGCGGTAGCTGGTTTTCATCGTTCTTGAGCGCGCCTCCCTCGTAGCCGGCCGCGGCCCAGGGTGTGCCAGTATCCAATGCCAGGGCGCGATTTGCAAATTGCATCGGCTGAAGGAAGAATATTCCTCCAACAACAAGCTCATTGGTTGTCGAGTTATTCACGATCTTGGTGAGATTAAGGGATGCATAATCGGAATAGCCCTTAGTATCGAGAGGACTCGGGTAAGGAATCGTATCGGGTGGGTTATAGTAAACATTGTTCAGCGGATTTGAGCTGTTCACCTTTTCCCAGTTGTATACACCGTATAACTTGAGGTTGTCGGAGATGTTCTCATCCACGCGGCTATGGAGCTGAAAACCGTTATTGGTAGCAAGAACATTATCAACCCAGTTATAACCGTCTGTGGCAAAGCCGGTAGGGGTTGCTTGCGGGATACGGTTGATGGCAGGATAGTACTTGCTGAAAGCTGCTATCGATGGATTGATAGAGGATTTGGCGATTTGCCCCGCGTTCGCCGGGCCACCGACGAGAGTGGAGGAATTGACATAGGCTGGAATCGTGTTTCCTAACTCATCATATGATCCGGCGGGCGAGTGGCAGTCGCCACCGATGTTCGAGTAGGCAGAGGTTATGGCATAGTCAACCGCGCATCCGCTGGCGAGATCTGTTGGCGAGACGTTGAAAGCCGATCCAAGCGAGGCGTAGGAGAGGTCTCCACCCAACATTGCCGGAGTTGGAATGAACGCAAACGTCGGCCCGCCGAAGGTTCCATTCGTGTTGCTCTTCTGGATGTACTGTTCATACCCCACCCAGAATGTCAGACGCTTGTTCCTATTAAAATCAGTGCCGGGTATCTTGACTGGTCCGCCGAACGTTGCCCCGGGATAGAAGTACCGGGCCTGAGTCTTTGCTACGCTTTCGTACTTGGACAGCCAATCATTTGAGTTGAATATCGCGTTCCTTGCGTAACTGTAAAGTGATCCGTGGTATGCAGCCCCGCCGGATTTGCCAACGGCGTTGATGACAATGGGACCTTTGGCCTCGTCAGCGCCGAAGTTCGCGGTCTGTACTTTGACCTCTTGCACTTGGTCCATGTTGACGTTGGCGATGTTGGATCCCATATCGCCGGGATCAATCACCTGGACTCCGTCGGATGCGATGTTGACGAGTCCTGATTGGGGCGCAGCTCCATTGGCGCCCATATTCGCCATATTGGCCGAACCAAAGGCGGTCGTCGTGTAGTCAGCACCTGAATTCTGTAGACTTGTGCCGGCATTTAGAGTGAAGCCGGGCAGCATGCTCACCAACTCCATCGCGTCGCGGCCCACCGTAGAAAGGCGTGCGAGATCGGCAGAAGTGACGAGCGTGCTGTGTTCGGGAGAATCCAGTGCAACGCCTGCAACCTCTGCGGTCACCGTCACCGTTTCCATGACGGCGCCGACGTTGAGTTGGATCTTGGGAACCGTGAGGCTATCCCCTGGATGAATCTCGATTCCCGTCACAATCCAGGTCTCGAAGCCAGCTTTTTGGATTCGAATCGAGTAGGTGGCAGGCTGCACAGCGAGAAAGTTGAAGAATCCATCGCCATTACCGGTGGCCGACCGGGTCGCTTTGCTGGCTTCGTTGGTGAGAGTAACTTTGGCCCCGGGTACCAAGCCTTCAAGAGTATCGCGAACTGTTCCGGAGATGGAAGAGGTTGTCTGCGCGTGGACCGCGGCTGCCAGGAAGAGCAGGGCCGAAACCCCGAGCACCCAGTGTGTAAACGTTTTCGTCGATCGCATCGACAATTTACAGAAATGCAGTTTCATAAATCTTGACAAGATGTGCCTCCAAAAATCTGTGAGTCCCGGTTGTCCGGTTCCTCCACTCAATGGTTTGCCTTCAGGCTCTGAAATGTGCCTGCTTCGGGCCCCGTGTCGCCTTTTCCGTCCTGCGGTGGCTGCGATCAGGTTCACAGCGAAAGCAATGCAACCAGAATCCAGTGAAAGCCGAGGGCACATTTTCGCAAACACCTGCTACATCCCGGCCGGTGCTTGGTGATCGAGAGCCTTGCGCGCAGACTGAAACGTTGCGGCTGCGTCTATTGACCCCTTAACCAACCATCGGTACCGTGATTCCCGACGCCTTCACCTGGACTTGAATTAGCTCCGCAAGCTTGATTGAAGCTGAGAGAACAATTACGCCACGCTGTAAGGGTCGTAAACGTTTATCTCGTACAATCGTGTACGGGGCGTGCCGCGAACGGTTTCACAGCGTGTACGCTTATGAATTCACGTGGGATAGACCAAATGCGCAGTATGGATTTCGGGCCGTGTTGCGATTGCGTGCATGGAACAGCTAAGATCACCATCACAGGGGATAGTCGTTGACCAGGACCACCCAGGCCGTATCTGATAGCGCTCCATCCGTCTCGATGGAGGAAGAGCGCCGAGAATTAGAGGTTGTATCGGCTGCGTTGGAGGGCTCTTCCCGGCTGCATTTGCTGATCAACTACATCGGAGAAAAGTATTTCTCGGGTGAAACGGACAAACTGCACGAATACGACATCGCAACCGAGATTTTCGGGCGCTCAAAGGACACATTCAATGCGGGTAACGACGCAATTGTGCGGGTAGAGGCTCACCGCCTGCGAAAACGACTGAGGGAATATTACGCATGCGAGGGGAAAGATCACACAATCCATCTGTCGATTCCATCCGGAATTTACGTCCCTGTCTTTACACGCCAGGCTTCTGTGCCAGCAAAGCTTGAGGGCGAAACAGCCCCCGCTGCGTCAGGTAAGTGGTATCGGTCCTATTATGTAGTCGCGATCGCGGCTTTGGCCTTGACGATTGTCGGCGGATACCTGCTCTTCCGGCCTAACGGAGCAAAGAAAGGCACCGTTGGCGCCGCGGCTTTCAATGCGCCCCTAGTGGCTCCCTCGAATATCACACACATTGCGCAAGTACCCCTGCGCATTCTTGCTGGATACGATGGTAAACCACAAATCGACAGCGCCGGAAACCTCTGGCAGCCTGACCAATACTTTCATTTTGGCGGAAGGTGGGACCGTCCGGACACGGTTGTCGCGCGAACGAGCGATCCGATGCTATTCAAGCATTGGCGGAATGGAGACTTTTTTTACGATATTCCACTGCAGCCTGGCGTATACGAACTACATCTCTATTTTGTCGCAGTGGAGCAAGCCTCAAGCGACCTCTCTACCTTTACCGTCGATATCAACGGAGACAAAATCCTCGCGGCCTTCGACGTCCGCTCCGACGCCTTTGGTGCAAATCTTGCGGACGAGCGCGTTTTCCGGGACGTCAGCCCAGCCAGCAACGGAATCCTACACCTGGGGTTCACCAGCGAGCGCGCCCCGGCCATTCTGTGTGCGATCGAAGTTCTGCCCGGCACGCCCCACCATCAGCTTCCAATTCGCCTGGTTGCGCAGTCGAGAACTTTGACCGACCACAGCGGTCAGTTATGGCACTCGGATGACGACTTCCTGGACGGCTACACCTCGAAGAATGGGATTCAAATCACGGGAACATCCGATCCTGACCTTTTCGCAATGGAGAGGTATGGGCACTTCACATACGCCATTCCGGTTGACACACGTGATCGCTATACTCTGATCCTGCATTTTGCCGAGTTTTACTTCGGATCCAGCGCATCAGGAACCCGAGGAGAAGGGAGCAGAGTGTTTCGTGTCCTCTGCAACGGAAGCACTTTGCTCGATAACTTCGACATCTACAAGGAAGCCGGAAGTCTTCACGAACTGACCAAGACGTTTTCACACCTGAAACCGAGCGCACAAGGCAAGCTCAACATTACCTTTGAGCCGATTGTGAACAACGCAACCGTTTCTGGCATCGAGGTTCTGGACGAATCGCAATAAGACCGTCCACTCGGGTCACGTTCTAGCATGGAAAAAACCCGAATCCGGCCGCCTGCCGGGAATCGTACGTACAACGAGCTGATTGCATTTCTAACTCACTTTGTGCGCCCCCTCACTCACCGGATTGTCGGCAAGCATTTCTCCGTGAGGTCTTACCCTCGGAAGCGAGTACGCGCTGGTGCTTCCGTCTTTGAATCGGACGCTCGAGTTCCCCGCTTTCGGTGCACTCCAGAAGGAGAAACGAAGAAAGAGGCGGTGCACCAACTCAGGGACTTTCTCACCCAGGCGTACACGCCATTGGGATGATTACGCTGGACTTTGCTGCTGAGCTGAGGTGACCGTTCGGCGGTTTTTCTGCTCCTGCCCTCTAATCCCTTTGTGCATTCGCCGATAAGACACATAGACTCGACTGTAGGTCGAAGAGTACAGCGCTGGATTGCGCCCAGATGAAATCATCCGTTGCAATTCTCGCAATTGTACTGGCAGGGGCTTCTGCTGCCGGGGCGACCGGCCCGGCCCGAATTACTTCGCTACACGCCGTCCGTGCGCTGAGCAACGCTGAGGCTGCGCAGGAATTCCCTGTCGCAATTCGAGCTACAGTGACCTACTATCGCTCCTACGAGCACACGCTCTTTGTTCAGGATGGTCTTGACGCCATTTACGTCAACGTAACAGACGTCCTGAATATTGCCACAGGCGACAAAGTTCTAATCGAAGGGTCCACTCGCACCAGCTTTCGTCCGATCATAATTGCCTCCAAGATCACACGGTTGGGCGATGGAGCATTACCTCTGCCCTTGCCCACACGGTTTGAGGAGTTGGCCACCGGAGCCCATGACTGCCAGTTGGTTTCGGTGCACGGTGTAGTTGAGTCGGCAGACGTGATCAGCATCGTAGGTATTACCAGCGGTCGGCTGGGGGTGCTGGTCGACGAGCTGATTATCTGGGTGGACGTCGACACCGGAGATGAAAACGCTCTGAACAGTCTGTTGGACGCCGAGGTAGAGATTAGCGGGGCGGCCTCTGGGATCTTCGACGGCAAGATGCAGCAGACGGGCGTATTGCTGCACTCTTCATCCTTGAGCGAAATTCGTTTGATGAAGCGCTCTCCGGTAGCGCCCTGGTCTCTTCCCTTGACACCGATGGACGGGGTGCTGAAGCACTTTCATGTGGCCGACCGATCGGAGCGAGTGCGGGTCCACGGCTCCGTCACCTACTACGAGCCAGGCATTGCTGTGGTAATTCAGGATGGCACCAAGAGCCTCTGGGTAGAAACCAACTCCCATATTCCGGTGAAGGTGGGTGACGTAGTTGATGCCACCGGATTCCCAGAGACTCACAATGGCTTTCTGCAACTAACTCGGGGTGAGATTCAAAGCGGACACGCCAGGGCGCCGGTCATACCCCTACTGGCAACGCGCAGTCAACTGGCGGCCAGCCATAACATTTTCGACTTAGTCTCTGTGGAAGGGCGGGTCACCTCGGCAGCACGCGGGGCCACCCAAGACGAGTACGACCTTACGGCCGACGGCCAACTGTTCACCGCCGTTTTCCGGCAACAGTCGGTGGGAGGAGCCGATCTTTCCACCATCAATCGGATTCCCATTGGGGCCCGGGTCCGGGTAACGGGCATCTGCATCGCTGAGAGCGCCGATGCGAATGCATACGGCGGACAGGTTCCCTTCAACATTCTGCTCCGCTCTCTGGACGATGTGGCTGTCGTGGAAAGGCCTTCGATCCTGAATATTCGCAACCTGCTGCTGCTAGTCGGATTCTTGAGCGCTGTGGTCTTCACTTTCGGGACGAGGAGCTGGCTGCTGGGGCGTAAAGTGCGTCAACAGGCCTTGGCGATCGCCGCCCGCACGACGGCCGAGGCCGATCTGGAACGCCAGCGGAGCAGCATCCTGGAAGACATTAATAGCGTTCGGCCATTAGTAGAGATCCTATTGAAGATCACGGAAATGACTTCGTCGACCCTGGATGGAGCTCCATGCTGGTGTGAACACGGAGGCGCGGAGGCGGTCGGAAGAAACCCGGATGAACCGGGGAGCCAGCGGGTGGTCGCTGTCCCCATTGATGGACGCAATGGCGTTCTTGCGGGCAAGCTCTTTGCGGGACTGGACCGCAACCTGCCAGCGGACGAGCGAGAGAACATAGTGCTGGCCAACGGCGCCAAGTTGGCCGCGCTAGCCATCGAGACGAGGAATCTTTACCACGAATTGCGGTGGCGCTCAGAGTTCGATCTGCTGACCGAGATCCCAAATCGCTTCGCGTTTGAGAAGTTCCTCGATCTCCAGATCGAAGAGGCGTGCCTTGCTGGCAAGAGGTTCGCGGTGATTTACATCGATCTGGATAAATTCAAAGAGGTCAACGACACCTACGGCCACGGCGTCGGGGACGCTTTCCTGCAAAGCGTGGCACTGCGGATGAGCCATCAGCTTCTGGGTGGCAACATGCTGGCGAGGCTCGGCGGGGATGAGTTTGCCGCGGTGGTTACGCTGGTGCATGGCCGATTGGACCTGGAGTCGATCGTCGGCCGCTTGGAACGCTGCTTGGCGGAGCCATTCTTGATCGAAGGGCGCCGGCTCAACGATGGAGCGAGCTTAGGCGTCGCCATCTATCCGGAAGACGGCATAACCAGAGATGCACTGCTGACAGCAGCCGACAGCTCCATGTACAGGGCGAAAAAGGCAAAGCGCAGCGGCCAACCAGAGTCGGCACAAAGCCCAGGAAAGTTCAGCACAATCCATTCCATGCTCGAAGGAACCCCCAACTGAAAAAACCGTCGATGTAGGGTTGGGACGCATCTGGTCTATGAAATCGGTTGGACGGTCGCCCATCGGCACGAAAATCCCGAATCGCGACAATTCTAGTTCCGACTATTGAATGTACCTATTAAATTCGGCGCGCCAATCCATGGGCGCGCTAAACTCTTAGGCACGGTGTGGTGTGACACCGACGGTTCCCTATTCTCTCTCTTGTCCGTCCGCAATTTGGTTTCAGGCCCGGTGTCTTTGCACCCGCGGGAGGTGAAAGATGCTCCAAAATCGCACCTCAGCTTCTGACCAAGTGCTGGGAGGCATCTTGGTTCTTGCTGCAATCGGAATCATCTGGTTCCTGGTATGGTCGTGGCCGTGGTGGCTGCTAGCCATCCCGGTTACAGTTGCAGTGTTGATGGTGATCAAGCAGAAGCTGCGCGGCGCCCTTGCCCGCAGTTTCCTCGAGGTGACGCTAGATCCGCCCACAGCGCGGTTTCGCAAGCAGCTGGTGCTGTTGCTGGCAGTGCTCGGAGCAATCTCGGCTTTGGTCTGCGTGTTTGCGGCCGGGACCGAGGATTTGCCGTGGTGGCTTGTGCCCGTGTTGCTGTTGACGCTCACTGCAAGGTTAGTTGGCTTGAGCGGAGTGGAAGGCGAACCCTGGAGCCGTTTCAAGAGAGCGCTGGCAGGGAACTTCTTCGAGCTTGGAGGGATGGCGACGCTGACACTGGCGGCCTACTCTGTGGTTTTGATGTGGTTCCGGACTGTGCCGCTGGACGATATGACCCTCGAAAACCTTAAGGAGTGGGACAAATACACGCACGAGATACACGAATTTCTGGAGATCCATTCTCCGGGCATTGCATCGTTCGCGATCTTTTTAGTTGTTCTTTTTGTACTACGCGCAGCGGCCCGTGTCTACCCGTCGTGGGCGGGCGCGGCGAAGGAGACCACGGCGCTCGTCGCGAATGGGATCAAGTGGCTGGAACGGGCGTCGACTGCAGCGGCACTGGCGGCGAGCTTGACTTTCCTCTCCATTGCGGCAGGAGGGCCGCTCATCCGGGTGAGCCTGAAGCTGAGAGATGCGAAACAGGAGTATGCGCACTTTGAAGGCGCGGTAAGCGAGATTGCCGATCGCGCTTTGAGCAAGGAGATCGTTAACAACGCGTGGAATTCGAGACCCATCCCGCTCCGGAATGCGATGCGGCAGGCCGCGGAGTTTCAACAGAAGCGAAGTGACTTCAAGGACACGCAGAAAGAAGCCGAGACGAAGTTTGGTCTGGAACAGGTGTGGCCCGCAGACATCCCACACGAAATAGCGATCGGCGAAGCGGTGGTTCCGGATGTATCGCAGCCCGGAAATACCGCGCCGCCGGATGAGGCCGCCGGAGATTGGACACCCCGGAGCATTCACGATGCGGCCGCCGAGGTCGATGCCGAGGGTTCTTCAAGGGATGCAGCCTTCGCGCCATCCGACGATCGGGATGAGATTGCCGAGAGAGCTTTCGAGAGACTTTTGCCGATGGATCATTTGTTCGAATCCTCGACTCTTCTTACCGCCATCAAGGCCCACTATCCGGTATTCGGAGAGTTCCTGGATGCGATCGCTTCCTCGGTATCCGAGACTACGTACAACAGTCTTCGCAATTCGGTGGTTCGCGCCGTGATTGCGCAACGGAAGCGCGGGAACGGTGGTCCGCTCAACGCGGCTCTGGACCGGCAGGCGGCCGCAGCGGCAGCCGGTCTGAAAGTCGATCTTCATCGGTTCGACGAGGCGTGGTCAGTGCGATCGAACGCCCAGTTGGCCGGCTACTCACGGGTGATCGATTCGCTCGTTGGTCGCCTGGAAGTGTCAGCCGAGGTGGAGCAGCGCGCCTCTGTTCGAAGCGCGGGCGAAGCTGCAATGGCGCAGGTTCGCAAATTGGAGAAGGCGGAGCGAGCGATCGGCGACGAAGGTACAGGCTTGAAGCCATCGGCTCTTCTCTTAAACGCGGGACACACGGCGAAGCCGGACGGTTCGAAGCTTTTTCAGAGAATTGCAGGTCTCCGAACGACGAACGGTGACGATTTTGACCCGCTGCGGATTGCGATTTCGGAGCTTGTGAGTTTGGGAATGGAGTGGCCTGCGCTCGGCGAGCCTAGCCAGTCACTTCGTAATCGCCTGGATGCCGTGGCGAAGCGGATTCCAGAGGATCGCGCCGCGGAGACGGACGCTCTAGATGGAAACAGCTCGCCTGTGGCTGCTGAGTCGCCTTTTTCCCTAGGCGAGGGCGACTCGCCAGAGCTTACGGCATGGCAGGCTCTGAAGCACCAACTTGGGATAGCTGCCGGGCCAGCTGATCCGCTGGAAGGAATTGTGCAAGTCGGCAGTTATTGTGAGGCGCGCTTGCAGCGAATCGTTGGGAGCGCCACATCTGCGGTGATGGCCGCACAACTGCGTGAACGTCTGGGTGAGGCGACTTATGAAGCGGAGCTGAGCGTCTGGCGAATGGAACAGCAACAGAAGGCCGTGGCGGAACGGATGCGACAGATCGAAAGAGAGCCGGAGATACATCCATGGCCGCGGCCGGAGGAGCATGTTTCGGATCTGCCTAAGATTCTGGAAGAGTTTCATCCCATCGAGTAGCCGCGAAGCCTTAGCCGCTGGACTTGCGGATTACTCGGAGCCTCAGTAATTGCGACGAGTAACCGGGAGACGGAGTTTCGGGCGACGGCAGTGCGAAGGTGGGTGATGCCTAATCCGAACGCAAGTCCTGAGGTTTTCGCCTCGAATGAGCCTCCATTACGTGAATTTTAAAGAAATCCACTTGACAACATAATAGGTAATCGGCCAGACTCCTCCTAATCAAACTGGCTTCATTCAGCGTTCAGTTGTATGGTTTTGCAGCGAGGGCTACAAGGCACAGTTAATCAACCCCGGGGACTACTCCCAACAGAATCCTACCCTCAGGCATGTGCGACTGGCCGTAAGCAGTCGTGTGCCTAGAAGGCTTCTGCTCTCTTGGTTCTGGACCTATCTTATGGATAACTACCTGTAACTTAGTGAATTTTCGTTGAGGATGAGACTCGTGACCTTGAGAGTCGATGCCCGCGAATCCGGCTGCAAGAATCTGGCGGAGCGTTGAAGAGGCTCGCGATGGGTATTCTCAGAGCGAGCGGAGTCATTCAATCTTTGGAAGAGTGTGCGAGAAACGAAAGCGAGGCGCAATGATGAGATCTGCGATAGAAAAGCAAGATGGAACCCCAAGAGGCGTAACTACCGGATACCTAATCGTTGCGCTGCTTTTCGTCTACTTTACATTTGCAGTTGGCGGCGCTTATGGGCAGACCACCAATTACAGCCTCACGGTGGGCTCCGGTACACTCTCTTTCCAGCAACAGACCACGACCAGCCAGTGCCCGACCGGACCGGCCTCGGGCGGACCTCCGCCGTTGGGTACGCTGACCGTGACTTCATTTGGGAGTTTTTCGTACACAGCGGCTGGCGTCAACCAGTCGTTGAGCGGTGGCACTGCATACATCTCGTCGCCTGGCGGCAGCTATGGATGCCCGGTAAGTGGATGGCAGACCGCCATTCCTGTGGTGTTAACCGGAACCGGCTACACCATCCTCTTTACGCCCGCTGTGGGCGGGTCGGGATCTGCTACCATCGCATCCACATCTGCGATCACAAGTGTCTCTCCGACCTCTGGAGTGGTTGGCACATCGGTGACGATCACTGGCACGAACTTCGGCTCGACGCAAGGCTCCAACACGGTGACGTTCAACGGGACGGCGGCCGCGGTCTCCAGTTGGAGCGCGACTTCGATCGTTGCGGTGGTGCCCTCGGGTGCTACGACCGGCAACGTAGTCGTCATGATCGGCGGTGTCGCCTCGAATGGCGTGGCCTTCACGGTCATTCCCACGCCGTCGATTAGCAGTGTGTCGCCAACTTCGGGTCCTGTGGGTATATCGGTGACGATTACAGGAACCAACTTTGGCGCAACGCAAGGCTCCAGTACGGTCACGTTCAATGGGACCGCAGCCACGGTCTCCAGTTGGAGCGCAACCTCGATTATTGCGGCGGTTCCTTCGACAGCAACGACCGGCAATATCGTGGTCACGGTAGGTGGCCTCGCGTCGAATGGCGTAACGTTCACGGTGCTTCCCACGCCGTCGATCAGCAGCGTGTCACCAACTTCGGGTCTGGCGGGCGCATCGGTGACGATTACGGGAACCAACTTTGGCTCGGCGCAAGGTTCCAGCACGGTAAAGTTTAACGGCACGGCGGCCACGGTCTCCAGTTGGAGCAATACGTCGATCGTTGCGGCGGTTCCTTCGGGAGCGACGACCGGCAGCGTGGTGGTCACGGTGAGCGGCGTGGCGTCGAACGGCGTAGCGTTCACGGTGCTGATCCCGCCAGCGATCAGCAGCCTGTCGCCGGCGTCGGGCTCGTGGGGCACATCGGTGACCATCACGGGCACGAACTTCGGCGCGACGCAAGGCTCCAGCACGGTAAAGTTCAGCGGTGTGGCGGCCACGGTCTCCAGTTGGAGCAATACGTCGATCGTTGCCGCGGTTCCGTCAGCCATTACGACGGGCAGTGTGGTGGTCACGGTCAACGGCCTCGCTTCGAATGGCGTAACGTTTACGGTTTCGGGAGCCTACAGCCTCTCTGTGGGTCCTGGCACGCTCGTCTATCTAGAGCAAACCACGACCAGCAGTTGTCCCATCGGGTCGGGTGCACCACCCCCGATGGGAACGCTGACCGTCACTTCATTCGGGAGTTTTTCGTACACAGCGGCCGGCGTCACTCAGTCGTTGAGCGGTGGCATTGCATACATCTCGTCGCCTGGCGGCAGCTATGGATGTCCGGCAAGTGGATGGGAGGGGGTAATTCCCGTACAACTCACAGGCCCGGGTTACACCATTGTGTTCACGCCATCGCTCAGCGGAGCCGGATCAGCCACCTACGTGCTCACGCCATCGATCGCCAGCATCTCTCCGACCTCTGGAGTGGTTGGCACATCGGTGACGATCACTGGCACGAACTTCGGCTCGACGCAAGGCTCCAACACGGTGACGTTCAACGGCACGGCGGCCGCGGTCTCCAGTTGGAGCGCGACTTCGATCGTTGCGGTGGTGCCCTCGGGTGCTACGACCGGCAACGTAGTCGTCACGATCGGCGGTGTCGCCTCGAATGGCGTGGCCTTCACGGTCATTCCCACGATCAGCGTAGCGAGCTCAGGAACACCTTCGATCTATGGGAATCCGGTGACCTTCACGGCCACGGTAACCAGCACCGACACGAATACGATCACCTTCTATAGTGGGAGCGCGTCACTAGGGACTGCCACGCCAAGCAATGGCGTGGCGAAGATAACGGCCAGCAGCCTGCAAGCTGGCACGTTCAGTATTACCGCTAGCATTGCAGCTGGCGTGAACTACGGAATGGCCACATCCAGCCCGATTTCTCAGGTAGTGAATCCAAAGACGCCAACAATCAGCATTAGTAACATTCCCTCTAGTTCTGTCTCCGGCGGCAGTTATACTCCGCTCTACAGCTACTCAGGCGTTGGCTCACCGATAGAAACCGTCACATCCAGTACAACGAATGTATGTGCGGTGGCAGGGGCTGTCGTTAACTTCGTCGGAACTGGGACCTGTACGTTGACCGCCAAAGCCACTGCTGTTACGAACTACACGGCGGCGACAGGCACCCCTCAGAGCTTTACCGTAAGCTTAAATGCGACGACTACCTTGGTCACGCTTTCCCCGATTACCTCGTGGCTCGGCTATCCGGTCCTTGTCAATGTAACTGTAACTGGACCAGGCGGCTTAGTCCCAACAAGCGGAGGGGGAATTGTCTGCACCGCTACTCCTCCGGCTTCGGCTGGCAATCCGATCACTATAAGCTGGACTCTAAGTGCGAACACCGAATTTGCTCAAAAACCTTTAGTAGGTCTTCCACTCACTCCGACTGGAACGTCATACTCGGTTACATGCGCGTTTACATCAAATAATGCCGTACAGTTCTCCAATAGCAATTCCCTTGCAACACCTGTCTACGGCACCGTAATCAATCAGCCTGCTCCGGTTGAAACAACTACCAGTGGGCAGTTGATTACGCTACGCGCCGGTCACCAAGCGACCTTGCTTGATGACGGGACAGTACTCGTCACGGGCGGAGTGTCGGGTAAGGTTGGGACCGATGGCAATACAGGTGTCAATCCAAGCGGGATAAACGTGCTTGCCTCGACGGAGCTTTACTCCAACGGAACGTTTGTCTCTGGAGCTCAACTCTCCACTCCCCGCTTTCGCCATACCGCAACGCTACTCCCTAATGGCCAAGTACTGATCACAGGCGGATTCAACGGAGGCTCTTACCTGGCTACGGCGGAGTTGTACACGCCAGGAAGTACGCCCGGGTCTCTCGGAAGCTTTGCCGCGACTGCCGAATATGATTCCTCAAACGGAAGTTTTGATGGTCCCCAAACTCAAATGCATTCGCCTCGATACTTCCATACAGCGACGTTCTTACCTGCTAGCGGGCAAGTTCTGATTGTTGGCGGCACGAGCGATGGCAGTACCGCTCTGAATACGGCTGAGCTATACGATCCTCTCACTGGACAGTTTACGCTCACTAGCCCGATGAGTACGGCGCGGTGGATGCACACAGCAACGTTGCTTTCGGACGGCACGGTGCTCATCGCAGGCGGGGACGACGGTGCCGGTGATACGTTATCCAGCGCGGAAATCTACAACCCGGGGACGAATAAATTCACTCTTGTTTCCAGCTCGATGCTGATTGGACGGAAGTTGGCGCAGGCCATTGCGCTCGGTGATGGCACGGTTCTGATTACCGGCGGCGCCGGCGCAGGCTGCGGCGCGGGGTATCCAAATATACGCACTGACCCAGCAAATCAGTCTGTCAATACTCAGGACACCTGTTACTTGAACGACGCTGAAATCTACAATGCCGGAACCTTCGTTGCAACCGCCGCTCCCATGAATCGGACCCGGTATCTGCACTCTGCCACGAGCTTGCCCGATGGTACCGTGCTTATCGCCGGGGGAATCACTTCCGTCCCGGATAATGTAGACGGCACAGAAGAAATCTATTATCCGAGCACCAAGCGATTCACGCTTGTCGGGAACCTCGCGCAGCCCCGTTGGGGTCATACGGCGACTGCGATTGCCAACACCAATCTTCCCGGTGGCACAACCAATGTTGCCAATGAGGTCTTGTTCATCGGTGGCGAAGACGGCCAAAGGATTGGATACACTCCGGTCGGACCAGGTACCTCTGCCGAGGTCTATGGGTCAACGTGGATTAGCGGCGGACTGCACCCAAAATACATGGTGCTCGGTATCATGTATGCTCCTCCGGGATCGGGAAGCTCTGTAAACTATAGTAGGGGGAACTCGTTCCAAAACACGACCTCAACTACTAACTCCTTTTCGAGCGCGATGAGCGTGACTTTAGGATTTGGCAATATCCCGATTAAGGGGAAATCAATTTCAAGCAGCGGCGACTCGATCCAAGGAAGTTGGACATACGCAACTTCTGGATCGGCCACTTACACCATGACTGCTGCAAATACCGATTCAATCAACGTCCCAGGGCCATCAAGTTCTACACTGGGAGTCGATCATGAATCGGACATCATTTGGGTTTGGCTCAACCCTGAATCCGACTACACGGCAGGTTCAGATTCAGCATTGGTTTGGAATGGATACTCGGCAAATCCTAACGATACGAATGTATCACCCGACCAGATGGATATTGTTCCCCTTACAGTTAGTCAGTTAGACGGAACCTCTCCGATTCCTCCCGATCTCCAGGATATCCTTGACCGAAATTGGGATCCCGCAGCTTACGGCGGTGCCGGAGGACTTACATCGACTGACCTTGCGACCATCCTGCAGCGTGATCCGTTTGCGACCAATGCTTCGACGACGGGCTATGGTCAACGGTCGACCTTGCCGACGAACGTTCCTGGTGTTCCAGGCATCCCGATCTTCGATCCAAATATTCCCGCACACGATCCTAGCAGCTCCGACCCAAATCAATGCGGACAACGCTACACCTTTGATCCCATATTGGGCCAGACATTTTCTTTTAGTCCACTCAGCAGCCAAAATCAGGCGGATACTTCGACCTTCACATTGAACACTCAGACCTCCCTGACCAAGCAGCAGACTACCACAGACACTTATAAGGTCGGGATCAGCCTTTGCCTGGGGACAAGCATCAACAGTTGCTCAGGTTCTGGTGGCGGAGAAGGTGGCTCTGGTGGTGAAAACCCCTCTGGCGGCGGTGGCACTGCTCTTTCTATAGCCTCTCTAACCGTTGCTGACACTCTTACTTTCGTGAATCAATGGAACCCGCAGACGGTCGCACAGAATACCAGTACACAAACACTAACGATCAAGAATCCGCTGCCAACGGATAACTACAAGGGCCCGAGCGAGATGCAGGTCTGGCGAGACAATCTCTACGGGACGTATATGTTCTATCCCAAGCCCGATGACACAACTGTCACTCTCACAACATCGCAGGTTATGCTGCAGGCTGGATCTCCGGTCACTCTGACTGCAACAATCACTCCGGACCCCAACACGCAGCTATACATAAACCACACGGAACCAGTACCGAGTGAGAATGTAAGTTTTTATGACGGATGCACTTTGCTTGGCACACAACCAACAGTTGCCGGCACGGCCACGCTACTGTACACATGGCCCACGACTGCGAGCGGAACCCACACAATTCGCGCCGTGTCCAGTGGAGATGTGAATTACTTTCATAACGTCAGCAATTCCCTCACACAGAGCATCACCTCGGCCGCAACGCCGAATATCTCCAGCATATCTCCGTCGACCGGACCCATCGGCACCAAGGTCACATTAACCGGAGTCAACTTCGGAGTCTCTGGAACGGTGACTTTTAACAGTATTCCAGCTCAAAGCATCACTTGGACATCAGCTACGAGTGTTCAGGCTGTGGTTCCAGCGGGCGCAACAACCGGCCCGATCGTCCTGACAGCGAATGGCTACGCGAGTAATAGTGTCCCATTTATTGTTACTGAGGCGAGCACTATTTCTACAACAACTACAATCGAACTTTCGCCTTCATCTTCCTGGTCCGGCTACCCTGCCGAAGCAACGGCGCTTGTGACTGCGGCGAATGATACATTGCCAGCCGGTCAGGTGAGTTGCGTCAGTTCCCCATCAACCGGTGCATCTAATACCGCCGGGACAGTGAATTCAGCGACTGGTATTGCTCAAGTCTCGATTATGGATGCCCCGATTGTTCCTCTTGGTTCGTCGGCGTCAATTCCCTATTCAGTCACATGCACCTTCACTCCCAGTAATCCAGTATTGTTTGCAAGCAGCCAATCGAACCCCGCAAGCGGAACAGTAATTCCCATACCGTCTGCGACAACGGGCGCAACGGGCAGTCTGAATATGCCCCGCGAGAACCATCAAACAACTCTGCTTAATGACGGCACAGTGCTCGTTACCGGAGGGGATGCAGGGAAATATGCGGGCGCGAATGAAGATGGTCCTTATGTCGTCTATCTTCAATCGTCGGAGATCTATTCGAACGGAGTATTTACGCTCGCCGCGCAGATGACGACTCCACGTTCAATGCACCAAGCTACTTTGCTGAGTAAATCGACGGGCCAGGTCCTTATCACAGGTGGTGCTAACTGCGAAGACGATCCGAGTTGTGCTACTGCAACACCGCTCGACAGCGCGGAGCTGTTCACGCCAGGGGCGGTACCTGGTACCCCGGGAAGTTTTGCTCTGACGACGCTGTACGATCCCGCTGCAGGTGGCTTCACAACCACTCCGAGTAAAATGACCACGCCGCGCTTCTGGCACACAGCCACACAATTGCTCAATGGAAAGGTTCTGATTGCGGGTGGTACAAGTACGAATGGGGACTATAACGCCGATGATGTTTCGTTCATGGCCACGACCGGTGCAAACGGCACTCCGGGAAGTTCCTTGGCGTCAGCGGAGATCTATGATCCTCTCACTGGAGCATTCACACCGACGAATGGTCCGATGATGACTGCCCGGTCCCGGCATACTGCTGCACTTCTTGCTGACGGCACCGTACTCATTGCAGGTGGCATCGATGCCAATGGATATTCAATCGATACGGCTGAGATCTACGATCCTTCAACGGGAACCTTTCATGCAACGAACGGGCCTATGGTGCATGGCAGAATTCGTGCACAGGCAACCCGCTTAGGGGACGGTACAGTTCTCGTCTCCGGTGGAGCATACGGCGCTGAGCAATCAGGTGGAACCAATGGACCATGTCCGCTTTTTAGAACCTCTGGTCAACTCGGCTGTTCTCGGATTGATGCCGAGATCTATAATCCTGTCGCTGGGACGTTCACGGCAACTCCTACCAATATGAATACTGCAAGATACTCGCATACCGCGACACTGCTTTATGACGGCACAGTCTTGATCTCGGGCGGCTTCACAAATGGATCCAACAACACAGTTGGGTCCACTTCGACAGAGATATACAGCCCAACAAATAAGACGTTCACTCAAATCACGGATTTGATCGGTTCACGCTATAACCACACCGCGACGTTGCTCCCCGGCTTGGGCGTGCTTTTTGTAGGAGGCGCCTCGGGTGATACATTGGGAGCGCTCCCGCTCGGATATCCAGGAAACGGCAGTTCAAACGCGGAGTTATACTCGGTACCCTTGCAAACCACGGGCATTCATCCGAAGTTCATGGTTCTCAATGTTATCTATGCTCCACCAGGCGTCGGGAGCACAGTGTCGTACACAGATCAAACGCAGGTTGGCGTGACCTCGTCGATCGCGGGCACGATTCAAAACGAGTTGGATCTGTCAGTCAGCGGCTCCGTTGGGTCAAGTAGTATCGGTTTTACGGGTTCGGCAAGTGGATCCTGGACCTATGCTCAAACCGACTCGGGAAGCTACGCAGTCAACACCACGACCACCACCGCAATGACCGTGCCCGGACCATGCGATTTGGATGTTGGGGCTACTTCGCCGCCAACCGGTTGTCCTACAGCGGCAACCGTTCCGACGAGCGGCACTATAAAGTCTCCTGGTGTTAATCATGAGGCTGATGTGATCTGGGTATGGCTCAATCCAGAGGCAGACTTCGCTCTGCCGACACCGTCAAGTGTCGTCTGGAATGGATTTGCAACCAACCGGAATGACACCAACGTCGCAGTTGGGGAGATGGACATAGTCCCGCTAACTGTGGGCCAGCTAGACGGCACGACACCGATACCAAACGATTTGTTGACGGTATTGGACAGGAACTGGGATCCAGTTTCCGCAGGCGGAGCAGGGGCTCTGAACCAGCAAGATTATGTGACCATTTTGCAGCGTGATCCATTTGCGGTCAACCTGAGTGGAACGTCAACAACTCCAGTAGCGGCTTCGGTCCGCACCGATATACCGCCGGGGACCACATATTCGAACACCACTTCCGGATATGCGCTTATGGATCCGAATATTCCGGTCTCAGTACCTAATCCAAATAGCCCTGGAACCTACCAGTGCAGCCAGCGCTTCCAGTTTTCATCAAGCAACGGTCAGACACTCCAGTTTGCTACGCTTGGGAATACAAACCAGGCATACAGTCAGAGCTATTCGCTGCAGTCGAATACTCAACAGCAAAACCAGAGCTCGTATAACGATCAATACGATGTGGGTCTATCACTTTCCGCTTGTTTTCCCTTGGCCTCCTGCAATTCTGGCGCCAGCGTCACTGTTAAGATCGGCGATACCTTCACCTGGGGAGAGAAGAAGGGCTCGCAGACAAGCAACCAGACAATGGTGACTCAAGCTCTCACGATTAAGAACCCACTTCCCAGTGAGCATTACACGGGTCCCGTGCAAATGCAGGTGTGGCAGGATAGCCTCTATGGGACCTTCATGTTCTACCCGAAGGCGACCGACACAGCCATTGTCCTATCTTCATCCCAACCGATTACGCAGGTCGGCGATTCGGTGACACTGACCGCAACCGTGATACCGGATCCAGCAATAGTGACCTCCTCGGGAGCACTTCCAACGGGAACGATAACTTTCTTTGACGGTTGTACTCAGATTGGCAATCCTGTGCCGTTGGCAAATGGAATTGCGACGGTTGTCACCTCTTGGTCGACCGCTTCGCCCAGCAGCCATACAATCGAGGCTTCTTATAGCGGCGATTCGAACTATTTCAACAACGATGCTTTTGTGCTGAGTCAGACTGTGGCAGCGAGTACGGCAGCCATTCCGTACATTAACGCTGGTGGAATTCAACCGTCTTCGGGAAGTGCAGGATCGACTATCACAATAAGCGGTCAGAACTTCGGAGCTGCAGGTGTCGTGACGTTCAACGGGATTCCGGCTTCGACCTCCGCTTGGTCCACAAACTCTATCACCGCAACCGTACCGGCGGGTGCGACGTCGGGTCCATTGGTAGTGACATCCAATAACTACGCAAGTAACAGTGTGTATTTTGCAGTGAAAGTCGCGCCGGCACAGACTACGACTACGGTTGCGCTTACACCGGTGGTGTCGCTTTCAGGAAAGTCGGTTGGCGCAAACGTCGAGGTGACTGGATCCGTTGCTGGTGAGTCCATCTCGGGCTCTGTTTCTTGCACCGTGTCGTCATCAACTGGAAGTGCATCAATCTCCTCCACGATCGCCGCCACAGCTTCTCCGGCGGAAGTCGTTCTCACACCGCTCCCTGGTGTGCCGACCGTGTCCGGCAGCGGTTCTTCAAGTGTCAGCTATACAGTGTCGTGTAGCTTCACAAGCACCAATCCGAGCTATAGTGGAAGCCAATCGAACACAGTGACCGGGACAGTCACAAATGCGGCGGCATCGACGCGCACGCCGACAACCGGGCTCAATGTGCAGCGTGAGAATCAACAGGCAAACCTGCTCCAGGATGGCACCATTCTCATTACTGGCGGTGAAAACTCAAACGGCCCAATCTCCACGAGTGAGATTTTCGGCGGTAACTCGTTCAGTCTGGCGGCTTCAATGTCTGTAGCGCGTACTGGGCATCAGGCGACTCTGTTGAGCAATAGTACGGGGCAGGTCCTGATCACCGGTGGAACAGACAACCTCGGCGACGTCTATTCGAGCGCCGAGCTATTTACCCGTGGTTCTGTGCCGGGAGCTCCAGGAGCATTTGGTCCTACCACCCTGTATGACCCGGTGGCAGGAGCTTTCACAAGTACAGTCTCATCGATGAACATTGCCCGCACTTCTCATGCGGCAACAGAGCTGATAAGCGGCAGGATTCTTATCACAGGCGGTTTAGACGCCAATGGAGAGCCACTTAGCTCCGCCGAGCTATTCGATCCAACGGCTGGTACCTTCACCTACACGTCTGGGTCAATGGTGTCCGCCAGATATGGACACAACGCAACTCTGCTCTCAGATGGTACAGTCCTGTTATCAGGCGGCACCGGCGATAACACCGCGGAGATCTACAATCCAGCTACGGATTCCTTTGCAGCAACCAATGGGAGCATGAAAGTTGCAAGGACCGGCGCTCAGGCAGTACTGATCGGCGGTGGTGCTGTTTTGATTACAGGGGGCCTGGATAGCTCAGGCAATATTGAAAGCAGCGCCGAACTCTATTCGCCGACCACAGGTACATTTGCGACTACGGTCGACACGAAAACAAATGCGCCCACATCCATGAACAGCCCGAGAGTTGCACACACGACCACGGTGTTGCCCGACGGAACGGTTCTAATAGCAGGAGGACAGGGAACCGGCGGGACAGCACTCTCCAGTGAGGAGGTCTATGACCCTGGGACCGGCGACTTTAGCACTGTAGCCTCGGGTATGATTACCGCGCGGTCAAACCATACGGCAACTCTTATGATTGGTGGGAGTGTTCTGATTGCCGGTGGTCTAAATGGCACGCCTCAAAGCGCCTCAGAGGTATATTGGCCGAGCTTAACAAGCGGCGCTCTTTATCCGAAGTTCATGGTGCTGGATGTACTCTATGCTCCACCTGGCGCTGGCAGTACGATGACCTATACCGACGCAACGATGATAGGAACGAGCACCTCCACTGACAACACATTCAAGAACGAGCACACCATTGCCGTAAAGGCCTCGATCCCGGTTCCATACATCAACGCTGTGCTGACACCGGAATTTGACTGGGGCCATACCACCACACAAGACGGTACCTCAACGTTCACATTCAATACCACAACAACAAACTCGGTGATCGTCCCTGGGGCCGCTGCAGCTGGAACGGAAGGCACTAAGAAGGTCATTAGTTCGGGTGTAGATCACGAATCGGACATTATCCGTATATGGTTGAATCCCGCGGCCGTCTACACATTGCCACCAACGGCGAGCAGCACGCTTATCTGGAATGGTTTCGCAACTAATCCAAATGATCCGAATGTTGTCGCTGGTGCGATGGATATTGTCGCACTTACCGTGAGCCAACTCGATGGGAGTGCGTGTAATTTCTCGAGCATTCCGTGCATTCCTGCAGAGTTACAGGCCGCACTAGACCGCAATTGGGATTCTGCGGGAGCCGGAGGACTGCAAACCGCGGATTTCCAGACGATCCTCCAGCGGGATCCATTCGCGACAAATACTTCGTTAAATGGGTCTCCGGCTGTGCCGCTACCACATACTGCTGGGACGTTCTTCGACCCCGATATTCCGGTACCCGATCCAGTAACGCAACAATGTTCAACCCGCTATAACTTTGATCCGGTGCTCGGCCAGACATTCGCGTTCGGGCAACTTGGAAGTGCGAATCAGGCCTTGACACAGAATTATTCGCTGCAGTCCACAACCTCGCATGTCACCGGAAACACCACGACGGATATGTACTCTGTCGCGAACACATTAAGTGTAACGCTCGGGTTGCCTGGTAAAATCAGTGTATCCTTTGAGAATGCGAATACATTTACTTGGACCAATACCTATTCGAACACTAAAACAAACAGTTCAACTACCACGCAAGCTTTATCAATCAAGAACCCATTAGTAACCGACAATTATAGTGGGCCCACGCAGATGCAGGTGTGGCAAGACAAAATCTACGGGACATTCATGTTCTACCCACACGCTACGGACACCTCTGTGTCCCTCATATCTTCACAGAGCACGGCAGGGCCTGGGGAATCAGTGATGCTCATAGCCACGGTTATAGCTGATCCCAAACTGGCTGCTTCCTCCAACCCACCTCTAGTTCCTTCTGGCACCGTCACTTTCTACGATGCTTGCACGGTGCTTGGATCGGCACAAGTCAATAGTTCAACTGGAATTGCGTCGATCACCGTGTCGTCGCTGGCGACTGGTAGCCACAGTATTCTTGCCTCCTATAGCGGAGACTCCAATTTCCTGCACAACATATCGGAAGCGTTCACTGAGAATGTTGTCGGTTCCAGTGCAACTGTGCCGTACATAAGTGGACTTTCTCAGGCTGCTGGTCCCACCGGTTCGACAGTTATTATCAGCGGTGTCAACTTTGGGAGTTCGGGCACGGTTACCTTCAACGGGGTAACGGCGTCTACAACGCAATGGACTCCGAGCAGTATTTCGGCTGTTGTTCCAGCCAGTGCGACATCGGGCGTTGTGGTAGTGACGACTAACGGAAATGCGAGTAACGGAGTGTACTTTGAGGTTACTCAGCCTTCAGGTAAAACCAGCACCACAGTCATTCTGAGTCCGGCAAGTGCTATCTCGGGATATCCCGTCACACTCAACGTGAGTGTGACAGGAACAGCAGGCACGATCCCATCGGGAACCGTGAGCTGTTCCGTTCAAGCTTCGGGTTCCTCGGGAGTGGCGACCAGCGCGAGTAATCCGGATGCGACTTTAGATGCGACCGGATCGGCTCAGCTGATCATCCCGCGTGATCTGCCAAATCCATCGGACTTGCCGACTGTTGCGCCCAACGGGGCCACTGTACCGTACTCTGTCACATGCAATTTCAATGGCAGCACAGGTTTCGCCAGTAGTCAATCAAGCCCGGTAACCGGAAGCATAAGTGCAGTCCCCTCAGGAATCGATGCGGCAGTGGGTAGCCTGAACGTACCGCGGGAGAATCAGCAGACAAATCTGCTTGCCGACGGAACGATTCTGGTGACTGGAGGCGACAATGGCTCATGGCCTCTATCGAGCGCGGAGCTATATTCTAATGCGGTATTCAGTCTCCTCGCCAACTCGATGACCACGCCGCGAACGGACCATCAACAGACCGTCCTAAATTCACCCACAGGCCAGGTCCTGATTACGGGAGGAAGTGACGGCAACTCTGCACTGGCCTCGGCCGAATTGTACACGCCGGGCACGCCAGGGATGCCCGGAACCTTTGAGCCGACGACTCTCTTCAATACTGAAGCGCAAGTCTTCACGCAGACCGTAACTATGATGACAACAGCGAGGACTCTGCACACGGCAACGCTGCTCACGACTTCGCAGGTTTTAATCGCAGGTGGCAGCGATCAGAATGGCAATGCACTTTCCACTGCAGAGATATTTAACCCCAGCACAGGCCTCTTCACTGCAACAAAGCAGCCGATGATCTATGCGCGGATTGGTCATCAGGCTACGCTGCTCCTGGATGGAACAGTTCTGATCACGGGCGGCGTCGATCAGAACGACAATCCAGTTACAGCCGCGGAAATCTATAATCCGATTACCAATGTATTCACACAGACTGCTGGCTCCATGCTCGTAGGAAGGGTGAACTGTCAGGCGACTCGTTTGGGCAGCGGCATGGTGCTTATCACCGGCGGTCGTAGCGTAGTAGGTGTGGCCTTCAGCTCCGCCGAGCTCTATAACCCGGCAACCGGTACATTTCAGTACACGAAGAACTCCGCCCAAGCGCAGACTTATATGACCGCAGCACGGTTCAATCACACCGCAAGTCTGCTAGCCGACGGAACTGTGCTGATCGCAGGTGGCGAAAGTGCCGCGACAAATACGCTTGCCACCATGGAGATATATGATCCTGTCGTTGGAGGCTTCTCAGCCGCCGCCTCGGGCCTCCAGGTGCCGCATCACAACCACACAGCGACTGTGCTTCCGATTGCCGGTGTCCTGATAGCGGGAGGAACAAATACGACTGCGAGTGTCACTACAGTCGAAGCGAATGCAGAAGTGTACACTCCCTACACCATCCTTACCGGTCTTCACCCGAAGTATATGGTGGTCAACGTTCAGTACGCCCCTCCCGGAGCCGGCAGCACAATGACCTATAGCAATCAAACAACGGTGGGCACAAGTACCGGCACAGAGAATTCGTTCACACATTCTGAGAGTCTCACTACGTCTGTCGGGATCAACCTGGGCATTTTCAAGCTTACGGATTCCGTCGACCAAACGTGGACCAACACGCAAGACAGCTCATCGAGTTTCTCGCTAAACAATGTGACGGCAGACTCCGAGGTCGTTCCTGGGCCGTGCAATGTAACGCCAGGGACTCAGACATGCGCGCCGAACGGAGCAACAGATCAGTCGCTCGGCGTTGAGCATGAGTCTGACGTGGTATGGGTCTGGCTCAACCCCGTTTCGGACTATATCATTACCTCTCCGAGCACCTTTGTGTGGGGTGGATACGCCAGTGATCCAAGCGATCCAAACTCGCCGGATGGTGGCATGGATGTAATCCCGCTCTCGGTGAGTCAACTGGATGGAACGTCGACCATTACGCAGGCGGAATGGGATGTCCTCGATCGGAGCTGGGATCCAATCTCATCGGGAGGAGCTGGCCCGATCACCCAACCGGATCTGCTGACCATCCTTGCGCGCGACCCGTTCGCAACCAATCTGTCGGGCGTGGGAAGGGCCACCGCACCAACAATTGCGCCCACGGGAAGCCAATATACGACCTTCGATCCGAATATTCCCACCTACGATCCAGCAACGGGTCAGTGCGGCAATCGCTACGACTTCACGCCCGCATACGACATGACCTTCCCCTTCTCACCGTTGGGAAGCACGAATCAGGCGATAACACAGGACTATAAACTCGCCACAACAACTGCTCAGTCGAGCAGTTCGTCAACCACCGACACCTATCAGGTGGCCATCAGCGCTAACTTGAACTTTAAGCAGAATCCGGGTACAAACTTGGGACCCTTGGGGGATCTATTGTGCGCAACGGTAGGTACCGGGGATACCCCGTGGGGAGGGGCCTGTAACGCTATTTCTTGGAAAACGCCTACGACGACAAAAGGCACTGTGCCAGGCCAAGAGAATTCGATTACCGAATCATTGAAGTTCAAGGGCTACGTTCAGTGGACCAATAAGTGGAACTCTTCCAAGAATAACTCTGTCTTGCAGACCGAAGATCTTTCCATCAAAAACCCACTGTACACGGATAACTACACGGGCCCGGAACAGATCCAGGTATGGACCGATAATCTGTATGGGACATTCATGTTCTATCCGAAACCGAGCGACACCAACTGGGTACTTACCTCAGCACAAACCACAGTCAACTCTGGCAGCACGGTTGCTCTGACTGCCTATGTCATCGCGGATCCGCATGTTCCAGCAATGCCCACTGGAACCGTTACCTTCTACGACGGGTGTACGGTTCTCGGAACGGGAAGCGTCAATGCAGCAACCGGGACGGTGTCAATCACTGCAACGCTGACGGCGCCCACCGGATCACATATGATCCAAGCCATCTATGGAGGAGACATGAACTTCTTCCACAACAACTCGAATCCGGTGGTTGTCACGGTGCAGTAGTAACTCGATGCAGGAACGGCGTACGTCTACGGTGTGCTTACTGATCCGCTGCGAGCGGAGTTGGCCAAGTGCCAAGGTGATCTCCGCGTTGGCCGACGTGGTGGTGATGAAGGACGTGCCGGAACATCTTCGTTCAGACAATGGCCCGGAATTCGTGGCCAAGGACTTGCGCAAGTGGTTGGCTGCCACAGGGGCAAAAACGCTGAACATCGAACCTGGTTCTCCTTGGGAGAACGGCTCGAGGCGGTGCAGCGGTGATCGCGTACGTTGCAACAGACTTTTCGCTGCATCCCGCACCGTGATCTGCGTTAAACCTAATCCTTGATAGGGAATGAAGACGGTTGGGGTCCAAGAGCGGGCCGTCACTATTACCACTAGAATTGATTGGGAAATTTCAAGGAAGCTGAGAACATATTCCGCCCCTCCGAAGAGCGGATTGGCGTAAACGACCCGGTCCTTCTGGCCGAGTTGCCAGAGGAGGCTGGCCTCGCTTCGCCGCAGGTTTGCGGCAGGCCTCGGCTTGAGTCTAAACTTAACGCTTTTATAGAAAAAGGCGGTAATTGCCGATAGGAAACCCGATGAAGTTGCGCGGCGCTGCTTGGATCTGGAGAACGGCTCTTTTAGGCCTCCTCGTGGGGGCGGCGCTCGTGTTGACCTCGATATGGCATTTTTCTCTCTTTTCCAAGAGAAACACGATCCAGGAACTTCAGGAACTTCCGGTTGGTTCACAGGTTCGTCTGATTGGTGTTGTCACATTTGTCGATAACCCGGGCGGCAGGTTCTGGATCGAGGACGAAAGCGGGGCGTTGCCGATCACTGTGAGCCCTCGCGCCGCTTTGATCCATGTCAACCAGACCGTGGAAGTTAGGGCGGTCAAGGCGACCCCTTATGATCGGAGCCGAGGACCAATCAGCGTTGTCCTGAAAGAGGTTCAGGTTAGAGCCAGCACCAACAGAGTCAAGCTGTCTCAGCCCATTCCCATCAATTTACCCAACCTTCCTCCCCCGGAGAAGAACGGGACTCGAATTCAGACGACTGCCGTCGTGCGGGCCGTGAGCGAAGATGGCGATCACCGTCCGGTCCTTTCGCTATGGGATTTTCCCAGTCAACTTTCAGCGGTTATCGGACAAGCAGGCGGAGACTATTCGAAGTTGGTCAACGCACAGGTCCAGATCATCGGACTTCCCGAACTGATTCGCAGCCCGCAGGGAACGCTGATCTCGACTCAGATTTGGGTGAATTCAGCCAGTGAACTTCACATTGTGCAGCCAGCACCCAAAGCGATTCCGCTCCTTTCTATACGGACGCTTTATCGGGAGAATGGCAGTTGGAATGGACACGAGATTCGATTACGCGGGTTTATCACGAATGCTTCAAACGACTCCATTCTGCTTGAGGATCAATGGGGTGCAATCGAGTGCCGACTTGATGCGCCGTCAGCCTTCAAGATCGGTACACCCGTGGAAGTGCAGGGTTTTCCAGGACTCGACGTTCTGAGGTGGGACCTCTTCCATGCAGCGGTGAGACCCATCCAGGCGGAGGAGGTCGGAAGCCCCGGCAAAGACGAGCCGAAGCCACCCTTGATCAAAAGCGTTGCCAAGGTGCGTGAACTGGAGCCTTCGCAGGCTGCACAAGCGCTGCCGGTGAACATAACCGGTGTAATTACCTATATCGATTCGATGTGGCACCAACTCTGGTTCCAGGACTCGAGCGGAGGAATATTCATTAAGTACTCGGGCAACCATCCAGAGCTGCACGCAGGCAATCGCATAACCGTTGTCGGCATCTCCAATCCGGGTAACTATGCGCCGGTGATTGCCGCTCCAAAGTTCAAAACTGAGAATGGGGGATCGTACCCCAAGCCGGTATTAGTGACGTCGGAGTCGGCCGCGTCAGGCACGAGCGAAGGACTCTATGTGGAATTGGAAGGCGTTGTCCACCTCATCCGGAAAGGGGATAACCCATCGCATCCAATTCTGACCTTTGAGTTGTTTACCGGAGTCGGCCAGATTCATGTTTTCACGAACCCGAATTTCGCCGACTTGAATCAAGTGCAGTCTCTAGAAGATGCCAAGATTCGCATTCATGGTGTCTTCAGCATAGTCTTCAATTCAAGAAGGCAATTGGTAGGTTATCAGCTACTAGTCGATGGCCCCTCTGATATTCAAGTGTTAGAGCCGGCGGTGAGCAATCCCTTCGAGATGGAGCGGACACCCATTCAATCTCTGCTGAGCTACTCCGCTCACAGCCAATACGGTCATCGCGTAAGGATAGAAGGCATAGTCACCTTGGCGGAACCCGACTTCCTGTACCTACAGGACGCGAGCGGCGGAGTAGAACTCCGCGGTAACACTCATTCGATCCATGTTGGCGATGATGTCGATGCTCTCGGGTATCCGACGCTGGTAGGCCGCTATTCACCGGTCATGATGGACGCCGTCTTTCGCGCCATAGGTCATGATTCCTCTTTGGCAGCGAAATCGACGACGGCAGAATCGATTCTAGATGGTCATGATGATTCCACGCTCGTGGCTATCGAAGGCAAGTTGTTGATGGCCTTGGAGGGACCCGGGCGGAAGAGCCTGGTAATTCAATCCGGCGTGCGTACCTTTACTGCGCAACTCGATACGACGGACATCGGCTCCGCTCTTTGGCAACTGAAAGAAGGGACCGAGCTTCGACTGACAGGCGTCTGTTCTACGCAGGTCGATCCGAATCAACTCTATAGACTGCTGGAAGAGAACCCTTCGGACTTTCAACTGCTCCTGCGCTCACCGGAAGACCTTATTGTGATTAAACCCCCGCCATTCTGGAACTTGCAGCGTACATTTGTTCTGCTGGGAGTGTTGGCCATTCTCGTTGTCCTGACCTTGGTCTGGGTAAGCAGATTGAGAAGGCGGGTGCGTATTCAGGTTGCAGCATTGCAGAGGGCGGCTGAGACCGCGCAGGCCATTCGAGACCTATCCCAAGCCATGCAGAACGTCTCGAAGGAGGAGAGGTTCGACAGAGAGGTTTCTGTCCAGGGGAGCGAGGATGTCGCACAGCTTGTCGTGGGGTTCAACAGCATGATCGGTGAGCTCCGCCAGAGGGAGCTCGCGAAGCAAAGAGCCGAAGCCAAGTTACAGCAAATGGCGCTGGTCGATGAACTGACTGGCCTACCCAACCGCAGGTTGCTGTTCGATCGGCTTGCTCAGAGTCTCGCCCGCGCGCGGCGTGACAAGTGCCGCCTGGCGCTACTATTCATCGATTTGGATGGGTTCAAACTGGTGAATGACAATCTCGGACACGCCATTGGCGATGCCCTGCTCTCTAAGGTGGCTAAACGGCTGCAAGCGGGATCACGCGAATCCGATACGGTCGCGCGTATTGGCGGTGACGAGTTTTCGGTGATTCTCGATCACATCCAGGAAAACGACGATGCAAGTAAGGTTGCGGAAAACCTGCTCGATGCGCTCAGAAAACCGTTTCAGATCGATGGTCACTCGGTTCATGTTGGCGCAAGCATCGGCATAAGTATCTTTCCCGATCACGGGGACGAGGGTGGGTATCTATTGCAACAGGCCGATTGCGCCATGTACGCGGCTAAGAATAGCGGGAAGAATCGGGTGGTTCAATTCGGCGACCACCTCGGTTTTGAGGCCAGGGAGCGCATCACGCTTGAAAGTGAGCTTCGCCGCGCCATGGAGAGAGACGAGATCTCGATTCACTACCAGCCGGAGTTCGACCTGGAATCGGGATTGATCGTTCGTTTCGAGGCTCTGGCCCGCTGGACACATCCGACTCTGGGCTCTGTTCCGCCGTTGAACTTCATTCCGATTGCTGAGGAATGTGGCCTCATTGCCCCTCTCGGCGCATATATTATGGAGCGTGCCTGCCGCGATGCCATTAGTTGGCAGAATTCCGGGAAACCTCCGATCCAGGTTGCAGTGAACGTATCCAGCATTCAATTTGCCCGAGATTCCTTTGTTGACGAGGTAGAAGATATTCTGAGCCGCACCGGAATCGACCCTGGCCTGCTACAGCTCGAACTCACAGAATCGGTAACAGTCAATGGGGTCGAGCGCGTGGCTCTCTTGATCGATCGCTTCCGCAAAATTGGCGTAACTGTCGCCCTTGATGGCTTCGGAACTGGGTATTCTTGTCTGGGCTACCTGCCGCGACTCGGCTTCAAATCAATCAAGATCGATCGCTCTTTCATGAATGACTTGATGGCCTGTCCCGAAACCAAGGCATTCGCGGAGTCCATAGTGACCATGGCCCATAATCTGCAAATGGAAGTAATTGTCGAGGGAATCGAAAGCTATGATCAATTAGACTTGGTTCGCTCATTCGGTGCAAATGAAACCCAGGGTTACCTCCAAGGCCGCCCTTCGCCCGATCCAATGGCACAACTTCGGAAAAATCGGGATGAGATGGGTCATCAAGAGGAACAGCCCATCGCGGGGATGGCGGGGATGTGATCTGGCAATTGTTAAGCGCGATGTAAGTCAAAGGCATTACGAGTGGGGACTGGCCAGGTTCTGAAGGACGCGCAGGCTTGGTGCCTGATGCAGCCTCAATTAGTCGGACAGCCAGCTGGGCAGTTCGCTCGGCCAGGGAGTGTTGCTCTCAGGTGGATGTCTTTTGCTTGGGACACCACAGTCATGAACACCTTGGAACTGTATGCGCGGGCACCTGGCCCTGTTGTCACTATCCCGCGTGCGGCGGTATCTGGTTTGGCGAGATAATCCCATGTAGCTGAGAAGAGGTATCACTCGCTTGGCCTGAACCCGCTCCCTAGCATCAAGCTCAACCTGACCATTTCGAATGAACTGGCAGAGCGGTGCAAGGTCTGTCGTCTCCGGCTCGTAATATCGGGAGAGCTTTTAACCCCGGCCGCCAAGGATCACATCTTGCGGTCGGCTTGATTCACTTGGACTTTGGCGTTCATTTGTCGTCGGATTAATGGATAATCATTCAGGAGCATCCATTCATGTTGAATTGGCGGTTCATAGCAGTTGTCGCGATGGTTGCCACAGATATGGTCGCGGCTACCCAGGCGCAATCCTCACGTAAGCCTCAGAGCCCCGTCTCTCTGAAAGATGCTTACCGGAACGCCTTTCTCATCGGTGTGGCAATCAATAGTCCCCAGATCAAAGGTCAAGATATGGGCGGGGATGCGATCGTTGAGCGGCAATTCAACTCCATCACACCGGAAAACGTTCTCAAATGGGAGGTTGTCCATCCTGAGCCGGATGTGTACAACTTCGACCTTTCCGACCAATATGTCTCCTTCGGCGAGAAGCGTCACATGTTCGTTGTGGGCCATTGTCTTGTATGGCATAGCCAGACTCCGGCATGGGTCTTTCGCGACGACAAAGGAGACTCTTTGGACCGCGATGCCCTATTGAAGCGCATGCATGATCACATTCAAACCGTCGTCGGCCGCTACAAAGGACGAATTCAAGCCTGGGATGTTGTCAACGAAGCCCTGAATGAGAACGGCACCATGCGCCAGTCTCCGTGGCAGAAGATCATCGGCGACGATTACGTTGAGAAGGCCTTTCAGTACGCTCACGAGGCCGATCCTCAGGCCAAGCTGGTCTATAACGATTACAACCTGGAGAATGATCAGAAGCGAAAAGGAGCCCTCGCTCTTATAACCAAGCTGAAGGCCGAGGGAGTCCCTGTGGATGCCGTCGGCCTTCAGGGTCATGACAGTATGGATTGGCCTTCACTTGAGGACGAGGACACCACCATCGGAGCCTTCGCAAGTCTTGGAGTGAAAGTGATCATCTCCGAGTTGGACATCGATCTGCTGCCTCCTGCGACAGAGCATGCGACCGCCGATGTTTCGGTACACGTTGAACAGGACCCAAAACTGAACCCTTATCCCAAAGGGTTACCGGAATCCGTACAGAAAGAGCTTGGCAAGAGATACTCCGACCTGTTCAAGGTTTTTCTGAAGCACCGCGGTGCCGTCATCAGGGTGACATTCTGGGGCTTGTCCGACGGAGATTCCTGGCGCAACGACTGGCCGGTTCTGGGGCGCACCAGCTATCCTTTGCTCTTCGACCGTAGCGATCAACCGAAACTGGCCTTTCATGCGGTCCTTGAAGCGGCTGGCGGCAAGAATTGATTTTTTTGATAGCAGAAATGTGAGAGGGATTGCGAGCGCCCCCGAGTCATACCAAACAATCCATTTGATCCAAACGTGCCAGCAGGCACGTCGCGAGATAGTCCGTCCGTGCGGGTTTACATTGAGCCACATGATGAGGTCGTAAGTGTTTATAGCTCGGGGACGATTTGGCGGAAGTGTTCGCCGTGGCCGCAAAGCTGAAGCGAGTATTGGACCTTTCCGCTCTCGGATCGTCGCAGGCCGGCGAAGCGGTGAGGTTGGCATGTCTCAACAAGTCCGATCTGACCGTTTCCATGGATTTGTCCTGCGAACTCGAAGCGGAAGGCATTCAGGGGCTTCTCTTCCGAAGCGTTGTGGGAGGAGACGACAACCTGGTTTTCTATCGCACCAACTGCGGTCGGAGGGCACTGATGCTCCAAAACGAACTGGAGGTCATCGACCACGCAAGACGAATTGCGACAAAACACAAGTGAGCGGCCGGATTTGACTGAAAGAGGGATAAGGACACGTATCTCCGGATTACATGCACCATGGGCCAAACTCATTGTGGAGAACGGATTCTGATTGCCCCAGCGGCGTCATTAGAAATATGCAGTACCTTGGTTGAATTCCCAACGGTCACGGTGTAGCCGTTCTCCGCATCCCGGCCTCGCACGCGCAGGCGAATGCCAGGTACGATGCCGCCGGTTTTGAGCGCCTTCAGCGTATGGGTGTCACGGTCCGAGATGCTCTCCACAATCACGGTCTCGCGCTTGACCAAATCTGTCAGCGGGATGGATTTCTCTCTCGGCATTTCCCCATCCATTGTGGGAATGCGATGCCCATGCGGATCAATCTTCGGGTTCCCGAGTTTTGCGGCGATGCGCTCCTCAAATCGCTCGGAAATGAAGTGTTCCAGGCGCTCTGCTTCTGCGTGCACTTCCTCGATCGGGTAGTCGAGCATCTGATACAGAAATGTCTCGATGAGCCGATGATGGCGCAGGACTTCCAGCGCGCGCCGTTTGCCGGCCTCCGAGAGCCGCACCCCGCGATGCCGCTCGTACTCGACCAACGCAGTGGACGACGCAGCCAGTTTTTGCAGCATATTTGTCACAGAAGAGGGCGCCACGCCAAGCCGGTTAACCAGGGCTGTGCTGTTCACGCGCCGCCCATCGGACCCTCCAAGTTCGAGAATGGCCTTCAGATAGTCATCCACCGATTCGGAATTCGCGTGTGCCAGTCGGCGTTGTGCCATGCCCTGTCCTCCATCGAAAAGTTCTTGACGCCTTTTCCATATTAGTCTAACCTAAATTTAGGTGAACCTAAATTTCTGGTTTGCCTGAGAATTGCTTCCCCTTTCCGCTGCGTAAGACGGGCCTGCCTCTCCGGCCCTGATAGAAACCCGTAACCAGGGATCCGGAGGTCACGACGATGCGAAATCGAGCCCCAATGTCCCTTGCCCTGACTCTCTTGTTAACCGTAGTTAACTCATATTCTTTACTGGCTCAAAGCGGCACCAGTAGCGCCTTGGCCGGCACAGTCGCCGACATCTCAGGCGCTGTGATTCCCAACGCCCAGATCAAAGCTACCGAAGTGGATACTGGCGGGGTTCGAACCGTCGTATGCAACGCGAGCGGCAGATTTCTGTTCAGCCAGGTGGACCCTGGAACGTACATGATCGAGGTTTGGGCCGAAGGATTCGTTTCTCAGCAATCGCATCCCGCTCGCGTATCTGTCGGCCAGACCGTCACGGTGGACTTCACACTATCGCCTGCCGGAAACCAGCAAACGGTCGAGGTTTCGGAGCAATCCGGATTGATGAGCGTGGAGAACCCCAACACATCCACGACGCTCGAAGCCGAGACCATCAGGAACCTTCCCAATCCCGGCCAGGACCTGACCTATTTGGCACAATTTGCTCCGGGCGCGTTGATGAATACCGCCGGTTCGTCCAACGACGCCAAGGCCGCGGGCGGTTACGGCAACGTCGAATTCAACGGTCTGCCAGCGACCTCCAACGGCTATATTCTCGATGGCTTCGACTCGAACGATCCTTTTCTCGGGCTGAATATCGGACTTTCGACGAATCTGGTCATCGGCCTGGACGCCGTTGAGGAAGCAACCGTGAACACCAACTCCTATGCAGTCGATCAAGGGCGCTATGGAGCTTCGCAGGTGAACTATTTCACGAAGTCGGGATCGAACCGGTTTCACGGAGATCTGTACGAGATTTGGAACGGATCATTGCTCAATGGAACGGATTATTTTCTTCATGCCAACGATACACCGGGCAATATTGCGAAGAAGCCGCGCTCCATAGTGAACGAATTCGGGGTCAGCGTGGGCGGACCGATTCTGAAGGACAGGGCGTTCATCTTTACTCACTACGAAGGCATCCGCATTGCGCTGCCGCTGGTGGCGAGAACCACCGTGCCTACGCCCGCGTTCGAGCAGTATGTGTTGCAGCAACTGCCTCTGGGCGGAACCGATCCAATAAACGGAACTGAGCTTTCTGCGCAGCCGCAGGAGGTTGCATTCTACAGAAGCATGTTCGGGCTCTATGGGAATACGGCTGGCACGCCGACCGCGGTGCTCACCTGTCCGCTGGATGCGAGTGGCATGCTGCTGCCAAGCACGCAAAGCGCAGCCAATCTCTTCAACGGCAAGGGCTGCGCGAACATTCGCACCCAGTCAATGAACAACAGCGACAGCGAAAACCTGATCGTGGTCAAGGTCGACCACACCATCAACGCCAACAACAGTGTCTGGTACCGCTTTCAGCAGGACACCGGCTTGCAAGCCGCTTACACCGATCCGATCAATCCGATCTTCAACTCCTATTCGCCGCAGCCGGAGCGGACATTGGTGGTTGGCTATACGCGCGTCATTACATCAAATCTGGTCAATCAGTTCAATCCTGGATTGAGCTGGTATTCGAGCCTCTTTTTACCCAACGACTATGCGCAGGTACTCAATACCTTCCCCATCGTGTTGGCCGGAGGCAGTACCAACGCGCCGTTCACCACGGTCGGCGGCAACGACCAGACCTACACGCAAGGCCGCAAAGTCACTCAATGGCAGATCAACGATAACCTCACCTGGATTCTTGGACAGCATACCTTCAAATTCGGCGAGAACTCTCGCAGGTTGGACATCAGCGACTACGATCTGGGTGAAGGCGTTGTCCCCACGGTGATCTATAACGATCTGGCGCAGTTCACCTATGGCGCAGCGTCCACGGTTACTGCGGGCTTTCCGTTGACGCAGAAGGAAAGTATCGCGCTGGGCAATCTCGACCTCTATGCCATGGACACCTATAAACTAGGCCGAAGATGGACGCTAGTGGCTGGGTTGCGGGCAACCTGGAATACAAATCCGGTCAATCAGCACGGCCTCTTTGCGCGGCCAGCCGGATCGTTCCTGGATATGAACCATTCGATCGACCAACCGTTGAACCAGGCGATTGAGACAAACGTGCGATCCTTGTTTCCCGGCACGCCTCTCTTCAGTTGGCAGCCACGCGCTTCGGCGGCCTATAAGCTGTCGGATACGATGGCGATACATGCCGGTGGCGGCGTCTTCAACGACATCATCCCCGCGCAGATTGCAGATTTAGGCGCGACCAACGCTCCGTATGCGCCGGTCTTCGTCGGCGGCATCAATGGACAGGTGGGCGGCGTTGGCATCGCACCGGGAGTGAGCAACAACGCGGTGGATGCAACTGCCGCAGCCAACCGGTCTTTCCAAAGCGTGTTTGCCACCGGCGGCGCACAGTGTGCGAAGATAAGCGCAGGCGCGCCGATCTGTCCACTGGCGGTAAACCTAAACACCTTCCCCAGCGGCACACTGAAGGCGCCATACTTTTTGGGCCCGCGCGGCTCGCTGCGCGTGGATTACGTCGGCACGCGCGCTGTGCAGGAGCCCTATCAGGTGCAATTGAACGGCTACCAAACGGTGTGCAATGGATGTTTCGCACCCTTCGCCTACAAGCAGCCACTCGACCAGCGTTTCGCCAGCGTCAACGAATTCCGCACCGGCGCAGGCAGCCACTATAGCGGTCTGCAAATCAGCGCAGGAAAGCAGTTCGGCGGACTGACGTTGCGCGGCAACTACACTTATAGCCATTGCCTTGATGAAGTCTCCAACGGCGGCCTGCTTCCCTTCTCCAGCCTCGGCATTCTTGCTCCGCTGCCTGGCAGTCTGCGCAAGGAATACGGCAACTGCGACTACGACGTGCGCCATAATCTGTCGGCCTTCGGGATCTATGCAATCCCCTTCCACTCCAGCCATAGAGTTTTGCGTCAGGCGCTGGGCGGCTGG
>JBEKOA010000011.1:0-79665 GCA_049522255.1 Occallatibacter sp. | reverse complement strand
GTATCTTGTTCCACAAATACTTTCAATAAGTTCAGAAATGAAAAATTCAGGTCCTTCGACTGCGGTCGCCATGCGACCTCCGCTCAGGATGACAAATTTGTATTCCAATAAATTTACGGGGCACCACTCTAGCGCCAGCTTACGGCCAGGTGCCAGCGCAATCCGTGCTTGGCAGTCTTGCGCAGCACGCGCTCATACCCCCGCAGTTCACTCAGAACCGGCAGCGTCTCAGAGCCCAGGGCTGTTGGTGTGCTGACGAGAAAATCGATCAGGGCACGAACCGTGAGAAGACCATCTAAGGCACTGAACCATTGTGGTTGCTGCAAGGATTGCGACCAATTGGGATTGCCAGTTCCCTGCTCCAACAGCAACGCCATCGAGTTCTCATCGGCGGAAAAGTACCCGAGGAGAGGGCTCACGCGCAGCCTCTCGGCCAGCCGCTCCAAGGCGTCTTCGTTACGGGCCAGTGCCTGCCCGTTCACAAAGATGTTGAATCCGGGATCATCCCCTTCGACGACGATGTACAGGCTTGCAGGCACGCTTTGAGTCTAGTGGAGAGAACGGCCTTGCCAACCTGCAATTCCGCGGCGGTTATCCAATCAATCACGGGGAGCCAACAGATAAGGCCCGGAGAACATCCGGGCCTTTCTATTGCTTGCACTTTGCAGGCAGCTGAACTACTGACCGCCTGGTCCTCGGCCACCGCCAGCACCACCACCGGGCCTGCGGCGACGGCGGCGGCGATTGTTGTTAGCAGCTGGAGGACGCCCACCCGCGCCCGCTGTCTGAGTTGCCGGAACGGGAGCGCCCTCAACGCGGTTGAAGTTCGGTTCGTTCTCTTCGTCGAACTCCTCGCCTGGTTCATCGTCGAAATCGTCGCCACCCTCGATAAGGATGGTGCTCTGGTTTGATTTCGGCTGGCGCTCGTCGAACTCGTTGCGAGGCCGCGCCGGAGCGGCTGGCGCCTGGGCTGTCTCGACTTCGACTTCGCTCGCCTCAACGGCAGCAGCCGCCGGGGCCAGTTTGGCCTTCTGTTCCTTGATGAGAGCCTTGCGGCTGAGCTTGATGCGATTGCCTTCGATGGCCAGCACCTTGACCATCACCTGATCGCCCTCGCGCAGCTCGTCCTTCACTTCCTTCACGCGATGCTCGGCGATCTCTGAGATGTGCAGCAGGCCATCGGTGCCGGGGAAGAGCTCGACAAAGGCGCCGAACTCGGCCAGCCGGACCACTTTACCCAGATAGACCTTGCCAATCTCCGGCACGGCCGTCAGGTTGCCGATCATTTCCAGAGCCCTCTTCAGGCCGTCTGCGTCGCATGAGGCAACGTTGACCTTGCCCGTGTCGTCCACATCGATCTTGGCGCCGGTCTGCTCGATGATGCCGCGAATGGTCGCGCCACCCTTGCCGATCAGATCGCGAATCTTGTCCGTGGGAATCATCACGGTCTCGATGCGCGGCGCATAAGCCGAGCGCTCGGTGCGCGGTCCGTCCAGCACCGCATCCATCTTGTCGAGCAGGAAGAGACGGCCCCGCCGCGCTTGTTCCATCGCCTGCTCGAGGATCTGGCGAGTCAGGCCGCCGATCTTGATGTCCATCTGCAGCGCGGTGATCCCCTTGCGCGTCCCGGCCACCTTGAAGTCCATATCGCCGTAGTGATCCTCAGCGCCGGCAATGTCGGTCAGGATGGCGTAGTCGTCGCCCTCCTTGACCAGGCCCATCGCCACTCCGGCCACCGCGCCCTTCAGTTTGATGCCGGAATCGAAGAGCGCCAGGCTGGTGCCGCAGACTGTAGCCATCGAAGACGAACCATTGGATTCGAGAATGTCGCTCACAATGCGGATCGTGTAAGGCGACTCTTCAGCGCTGGGCAGAACCGCCGTGATGGCGCGCTCGGCCAATGCGCCGTGACCCACTTCGCGGCGTCCCGTGCCGCCCATGCGGCCCGTCTCGCCTACGCAGAATGGCGGGAAGTTGTAGTGCAGCATGAAGGGCTTCTTCTTGTCGCCTTCATAGCTCTCCAGGCGCTGCCCCTCATCGGCAGTGCCCAAAGTGGCCGTAACCAAAGCCTGCGTCTCGCCACGTGTGAACAAGGCCGATCCATGTGTGCGCGGCAGTACGCTGGTCTCGATCGTGATCGCTCGAATCTCGTCGAAGGCGCGCCGATCGGGCCGCACGCGATCCTTGGTCACCTGCTCGCGGAAGATCTTTTCGCGCAGCTTTTCATAATAGTGGGTCAGCTTCTTCTTGGCCGCTGGGTCGTCGGCCGGCAACGCTGCCGCCAGCTCGTCCTTGATCTTCTTGACCAGATCCTGGCTTTCGAGCTTCTCATGCACCTTCGTGTCCAGCGCGTCCTTGAGACGGTCGCTGACCTTGGCGCTGAGCTCGTCAAAATAAGCCTGATCGAACTCCGGCGCAGTAAAGGGCCGCTTTGCCTTGCCGGCCACCGCGACCAGCTCATCGATCGCCGCGCAAATCTTCTTGATCTCTGTATGACCAAACTCGATGGCTGCCAGAATCGTCTCTTCCGACTCTTCCTTGGCGCCCGACTCGATCATCACAATGCCGTCTTTGTGGCCAACGACCATGATGTTGACTGTTGTTGCGGCGCGCTCGGAGTAGGTGGGATTGATGACAAACTCACCCTCCACGCGGCCTACGCGGACAGCGCCAACCGTGGCGCCAAAGGGAATGTCGGAGAGAGCCACGGCGGCAGCCGCGGCATTGATGCCCACCACGTCAGGATCGTTCTCCTTGTCGGCGGAGAAAACCAGCGCAATCAGCTGCGTTTCATTGCGGAATCCATCGGGAAAGAGCGGACGCAGCGGCCTGTCGATCTGGCGGCAGGTCAGGATCTCCTTTTCGCTGGGACGGCCTTCGCGCTTGATGAAGCCACCGGGAATGCGTCCACCGGCATAGGTGTACTCACGATAATCCACTGTGAGGGGGAAAAAGTCGATGCCTTCCCTCGGTTCGTTCGAGGCAACGGCAGTGGCTAGAACGACGGTTTCGCCCGTGGTCACCAGTGCGGCGCCAGAGGCTTGCTTGGCCATGCGCCCGGTCTCAAAGACCAGCCGCTTGCCACCGGCAAGCTCGACGGTTACTTCATGCTTAGACATAGAGTCCTCGTTTCATTGTTTTCGCTTGGGAAACTTGTAGATGGAAGGGCGGGGGGAGGCTGGCAAAGGGCGAGGTCGGAAAACAGGTCGCGCGCAAAAGAGTGGGGGCTGCGCGGGGGAGCGGATTCTCCCGGCCTGCCGGTCAGGCTGTATGTCAGACCCCGCTGCTGAGACACGCCAAGCTCTTTCACAGATCGCAGCAAAGATGGGTGCCCCACCCTCGCCGCGTTTTTGTTGTTGCGGCTAGGGTGGGATACCACGAACTTCACATCAGAGCACCTGTGAATATGCAGACAGCTCTCCAGCGTCCCTGGCTGCGGGTCGTCTTCGCCAGGTACACCATGGCCCCAGGTCCTGTCGAGAATGGGGGCCGTGACCAATCTTCGGTCTGGGCGCTTCCGGGTCAATGTTGGCTTTCTGGCTACTTGCGGATACCGAGCTTGCCGATGACGTCGCGGTAGCGATCGGTATCGTGCGTCTTCAGGTAATCCAGAAGGCGGCGGCGCTTGCTGACCAGTTGCAAAAGGCCGCGCCGGGAAGCGTGATCCTTCTTGTGCGTCTTGAAGTGCTCGGTCAGTTCAGCGATACGCGCACTCAAAATCGCGATCTGGACCTCCGGCGAACCGGTGTCCGTATCGTGGGTGCGGAAGCTTTCAATCAGGGTTGTTTTCTTAGCGGTCGCCAGCACGGCGTGTGTTACTCCTCTTGTCTTCTCAGTCCACTCTTAAGTGTCTACAGTGAGATTACCACGAACCAGCGGGTCCGGAGAAGATGTTCTGCTACCGCAAGGATGATTCGGCGCGCCGTAGATCGTGCGCGGTGTTTACGTTGAGGAACCATCGGGTCGCGGGCAGGCCGTCGGGATGAGCAACGTGGCCGGACTGAACCAGCAGTTCGACCGGCAAAACGCTCACAGGCTGGCCCAGGCGGCACGCGGCGGATTGAAATGCGGAATAGCATCCGCCCCTGCCGGCTTCAAGTTCACGTTCAAGCAATGGCAGAGTCTCCCGGCGAAGCACCACTGGAAAGCTTTGGGCAAACCCATTGACCGAGCAGAGAGTCACACTTGCGCCCGTGATGCGCGCGTGATGCAGCAAAAGAACAATCAGTGAGGAAGGCAGGAGCGGTAGATCGACCGGCACGAATACCGACAAGCTGGCCGGCGTTGAGGACAGCCCAGCGCAGATGCCGCTCAATGGCCCTAATCCCGGCTGAGAGTCCTCGACCACCGGCGCAAAGGAAGCCAGCGCCGAGCGCGCACCGGCGATGAATGTCGCAAGCCCAGCCTGACGCAAAATGGAAACTGCCCGGCCCACCAGCGGATGCCCGGCAAACTGCACAAGAGCCTTGTCGGCCCCCATGCGGCTCGAATTTCCCCCAGCCAGAACAAAACCCACTGCATCTGGATTGGCTGCGCGGTTGAGCTTCGAGGCTTCTCTGGACTCAGAATCGAGCCCTTGGGCACCAGGATCTTGGGTCGCATCTGGCATGGGCCTCATTGCGATTGGAACTCGCCGGGGAGAATCGAACAGCTCCAGATCGCCGGTCGGATAGTTACCCGCCGGCCTCTTCCAGGAAGCGCACAATCGATTCGATCCCCAGCTCGAAATTCCTCAGGTTAAACTTCTCATTCGGTGCGTGGATGTTGTCGTCGGGCAGCCCGAAGCCCATCATCACGCTGGGCATACCCAGATGGCGGTCGAAATCTCCAACGATCGGAATCGAGCCGCCCGAGCGGATAAAGACCGTCTCCTTGCCCCAGACGTCCTTGAGCGCACGCGTCGCTGCCTGGATGTAAGGGTTGTCGACACGAACCAGGCAAGGGTCGCCGGAGTGGATCAGCCGCACCTCGACATCGACACCGGCCGGTGCAATCTTTTCGACATAAGCCTTATAGAGCGCGAAGCTCTTCGCCGGAGTCATGCCCGGAACCAGGCGGTCTTCGCGCCCGCGCCGATGAAGCCGCCGGGGATGCCGTGCACGTCGAGCGTAGGCCGGGCCCAGGTGCGTTCCAGCACCGTGTACCCTGCCTCGCCCACCAGCGACCGCGAGCCGACCTCTGCGATGCGGTACTGTTCCTCGTCGAAGGGCAGGCTGCGCCAGGCCGCCAGCTCCGCAGGACTGGGAGGGATAATGTCGTCGTAGAAGCCTGGAATGAGAATGTGGCCGTCCTCGTCCTTGAGCCGGGCCAGCATCTGCGCCAAAGCCATGAAGGGGTTGGGCGCCGCTCCGCCGTACATGCCGGAGTGCAGATCGCTCTTGGCGCCGCGAACCTCAAGCTCGGTATAGATCATTCCGCGCAGACCCACGCACAATGTCGGCAGTCCGGGAGCAAACAGCTCCGTATCCGACACCAGGGCAAAGTCCGCCTTCAATTCCGGTGGCTTGGAGGCGACAAAGGCCGCAATTCCCTCGCCTCCCACCTCCTCTTCGCCTTCTTGAATGACGCGCACGTTCAATGGCAACGAGCCCGTTGCGGCCAGCAGCGACTCCAATGCCTTGATCTGCGCCCACACCTGGCCTTTGTCGTCGACCGCGCCGCGAGCGTAGAGGTTACCGTTGCGCTCGGCCGGCTCGAAGGGCGGTGAGAGCCACTCGTCCAGCGGATCGGCCGGCTGCACATCGTAGTGGCCATAAAACAGAGCGGTCGGTTTTCCGGCGGCGTGCAGCCAATCGGCATAGACCAGCGGGTTGCCTTCGGTCTCAATCAGCCGCGCATTCTCCATGCCGATGCGGGTGAGTTCGGCGGCCAATGCTTCGGCGGCGCGCCGGCAGTCGCCCTTGTGCTCGGGCAGCGTGGAGACGGATGGAATGCGCAGCAGCTCTTTCAGCTCATTCAGAAAGCGCGGGTGGTTCTGGTGTGCGTAGGTTACGGCGGCGGAAGACACAGATTCGCTCCCCTAATAATGGAATTCTCATTCAAAACAGAAGTATAGCGTTCCAAGAGCTTGCGGGTGCGTCGAGAGTCTTCTCAGTTGTCAGCCAAAGATCCATCCTCAGCAAACAAAAAGAGAGTGATCAAGGTGCGTGGGCACAATCGTGGTGTAGATCCCGAAGTGGCCCGCCTGCTTGATCCTGACCCTTTTCAATCACTCTTTTTAATGTCGTGCTGGATGATGAAAGGCAGATTAGTTACCACCTGCTGATCCTTTCCCGAGATCTCCTTGGTCCAGAAAAACGTCAAAACGCCGCTATCGACGCTCACCTTTGCAGGGTCCATATAAGTGACCGGATCCCCTTTGGGCTTATAGATCGTGATTGTTCGCACTCGAGCTCCCCCGCCGATCATTATAGGGTCTTGCGAGGTTCAATGGCGGTGCATCCTGGAGTTGCGCGCTACCATTCCTGGGCGCGAACCGGCTTCTCCAATTCCGATTCCCCATCCGGCACAGCCACGTCCCGACAGCCAGCCATGATGGCCGCACCGGTTCAACTTCACCGCGAATTCCGCGTTTCATCAGAGTACTGCTGGACGACAGGTATCCTTGAGTGAGATGCCTCCTATTCTCAATGCGCAGTCGGTCACCAAACAATTCGGCGCCAGGCCGCTCTTCCAGAACATCTCCCTGACCGTCGAGGATGGCGACCGGATCGGCCTTATCGGCCCCAACGGCGCGGGCAAGTCGACCCTTCTCGCAATACTTGCCGGCCAGCTCGAACCGGACGCGGGCGAACTGGCTGTGCGCAAACGCGCCCGTGCCGCCTACGTGCCTCAGGACTCGCGCTTTGCTCCCGGCCTGAGCATCCGGCAAGTTTTGGAACGGGCGCTCTCTGCAGCTCACGTCAACGAGAACGAACGCGAAGGCAGGTTGCGGGAGTTGTCGGGGAGGGCTGGCTTCATCGACCTCAGCGCCGAGGCCGCAGCGCTCTCCGGCGGCTGGCGCAAACGGCTGGCCATCACCGAAGCGCTTGTGGGCGAACCCGAAGTCATGCTGCTCGACGAGCCCACCAACCACCTCGACCTGGCCGGCATCGAGTGGCTCGAAGAGCTACTCACCTCCGCCACTTTCGCCGCCGTCACCGTGAGCCATGACCGCTACTTTCTCGAATCCACCTCCAGCCAGATTATTGAGCTGAATCGCGTCTTTGCCGATGGTTTGCTCCGTGTCAGAGGCAACTTCAGCCGGTTTCTAGAAGAAAAGCAGGCCTATCTCGAATCGCAAAGCCGCCAGCAGGAGAGCCTGCGCAACGTTGTGAAGACCGAGATTGAATGGCTGCGTCGCGGCCCCAAGGCGCGTGCCACAAAATCGAAGGCCCGCATCGACACGGCCAACGCCCTCATTGGACAATTGGCCGAGATGAACGCGCGGACTAGCGTTGCATCCGCCGGCATCGACTTCGACGCCACCCAGCGCAAAACCAAGCGCCTGGTCGAGTTCAAGGATGTTGCCTGCGATGTGCCGGGCGGCGAGTTTGGCGAGGAAGCGCGGCGCCTCTTTACCGGGCTCAACTTCATCCTCACTGCGGGCATGAAGGTGGGGCTGGTCGGTCCCAACGGCAGCGGCAAGACCACGCTCCTGCGATTGCTGCGGGGTGAGATCGAGCCGGCTGAGGGCCATATCCGAAGAGCGAACGCGCTGCGCCTCGTCTACTTCAGCCAGATGCGCGAACTGGATGAGAGCCTGACCCTGCGCCGCGCCCTGGCCCCGGAAGGCGACGGCGTGATGCATCAGGGGCGCCCTGTCCACGTGGCAAGTTGGGCAGCGCGATTCCTCTTTACCAGCGAGCAATTGAACCAGCCGGTCCGCAATCTCTCGGGCGGCGAGCGTGCCCGCGTGCTGATTGCGAAACTTATGCTTGAGCCGGCCGATGTTCTGCTGCTCGACGAGCCGACCAACGATCTGGACATTCCGACACTCGAGATCCTGGAAGAAAACCTCCTCGACTTTCCCGGCGCGTTGGTCCTGGTCACGCACGACCGCTATCTGCTCAACCGCGTCTCCTCTACCGTGTTGGGATTGGCCGGCCGCTTCGCCGACTATGCGCAGTGGGAAGACTGGATGGAAGAACAGGAAGGGGCAGGGCAGACCAGCCCGGAGCGTAAGGCTAACTCCGCTAACTCGGCCAACCCCGCTAAAAAGAAGCTCTCCTACCTCGAAGCCCGCGAGTTCGCTGCCATCGAGCAGCGAGTCGAAGTGTCAGACGCCCGGCTAGCAGCAGCTCACAACCGCGTTGAAGATCCCGAGATCGCCAGCAACGCCGCCGCCCTCCAGCAGGCATTGCTGGAACTGGACGCCGCGCAGCACGAGAATGACGCTCTCTACGCCCGCTGGGCTGAACTGACCGAGAAGGCAGGTTAGGGCGATTTGCGTTGGCTTCTGCTGTTTATAGTTCTGATTGCGGTTCAACTGTGGTCGACCATATTGTTCCGATGCGGTCATTGGGACTTCGCGGTCACTGGTTCGGGCACCGTAAAACACGCCGTATTTGACTTTACTGTCAAGCTCTTTGTGGAATCGCCCGCGACTGCGTCTTCCGTGAGTGTGACTTCATATCTGCCTGACTTGGATAGGTCGTAGAGATCTGAAAGGTCCAAAGGAATCCGGATTACGCCTCCCGGCCCGGCCCCTTCTTCCCAAGACACTCCATTGCAAAGAGCGGGATGTTCTCTGGCCTCTTTAAGAGATCGAGCAACCCAGCGCCTCTCGTCCATTTTGATCGGCAAGCCATCGTGCATAACAAGTATGTTGAATGCCGGTGGAATGGTAAGGGGCAGACATCCGTTCTCGTGGACTACGCCTCCAGGTAGATTGGTCTCGGTGACGAGTAGGACGGGGTCGCTCGGCTCACAATCGCTGGGCGAGAATTGCAGCACTCTGAGCGCAAAATCAATTGCATCGCGAGTTGATTTCCCAGCGAGCGGCGGGGTCAGATTAAGTCGCATTTCAAAGGGAGGCTTCTTCTCACCTTCAGGCGTCCCTTCAGTACGAGTGCTTTCCGGCTCTGGCACATGTATTGTCAGCTTGTTGGACTGAATCGTAACACTCTTTCCCGTCGGAGGAAGAAACGCTTTTCGCTCGACGGTGAATTCATAGGTGCCGGGTTTGTCCGTTTCGTAATAGATAGGGTCTTCCATAAACTCACCATGCGAGATTCGCATTCCCGGGTTGCTTCCAAAGCAGCCCCTTCCTTGTTCCCCCGCTTCCATGTCCTCTCTATGCCTTCGTCTTGCGTCTGGTTCCCTCAGTTGTATGCCGTTATACACGACTGAGAGCTTATATAACCCACCGAAAGCCGAGCACCAACTGTCGCCAATCAACTTATCCGAAATATTGGTTAACGTCGCCACCATTACCCGATTCGTTTTGCCGAATTCCCCACTATGCATTCCCATGGAAAGGCTCAGTGTGAATCCCGCCTCCAGCTCATCTGGCGTTTGGGCGTAGACATTGACCACCGGCACTGTCATCAGTAGTAAAAGGAAACATTTCCCCAGCTTCTTCACCTGTGGCTCCTCATCTCCGGTTTTACTCGGATGCAAGCAGGTACCTGAGTTGTATATTCATGATCGCGATAATGGTACTCCTCCAGCGCTGGCAACGGAAATGCCACTTCCGTCCTATTTGTAGCCGGCGGTTACGTGAGGCTGTTGTTGTGAGCATTACCGATTGAGCCTCACGGCTGAAGGTCTAACTGAAGGTTGAGGAACTACCCGACTGCTCAGCGGTTTCCCCGAAGATAACGTTATCATCTATAATTCCTTCGCGAAGGTGCATTCACCATGCGATTGAAACGGGCCATGTTTTTTCTTCTGGCAGCCTTTCTGGGCTGCTCGGTTTGGGCGCAAACGGCTATTGAGCCGGTCAACCCACATGCAACGCCGGAGGCGCGGGCGCTGCTTGCTTTTCTCAGTTCGATCTCCGGCAAGGCGACAATTGCCGGGCAGCACAACTTTCCCAACGTGGGCGCGCGCTGGACTGACATGGCCTATGACCTCACTGCCAAATATCCGGGCCTCTTCGGCGGCGACTTCGGCTTCTCCGGCGGCGACGACAAGGACTCGGTGCTTGCGCGCCCGGCAATGATCGAGGAGGTCGAGCGGCAGTACAAAAATGGAGCCGTCATCGCGCTCACTTGGCATGAGGTTAGGCCCATCGACGACGAGCCGGTCACCTTTCACGACAGCGTCCAGGGCCATCTGACCGACGCCCAGTGGAGGGAACTGCTCACCCCCGGCAGCCCGCTCAATCTTCGCTGGTGCGCACAGGTGGACGTGGTTGCCGGCTACCTCACGCAACTGCGCGATGCCCATGTGCCGGTTCTCTTCCGGCCCTATCACGAGATGAACGGCAACTGGTTCTGGTGGGGCGGGCGTCCGGGCAAGGACGGCTCAGTCGCGCTCTATCTCCAGCTCTACGACCGTTTTGTCAACGTGCATCATCTGGACAACCTGTTGTGGGTGTGGAATGTAAACGCGCCGGGCGGCAATGCAGGGCCGATCGCCGACTACTATCCCGGCGCGCAGTTTGCCGATCTGCTCACGATGGATATCTACGGCGAGTTCAAGCAGGAGTACTATGCGAGCATTCTCGCGCTGGCCGGCGACAAACCGATTGCGCTGGCCGAGGTAGGCAAATTGCCCGGCCCCGAGGTGCTCGAAAACCAGCCGCGCTGGACCTACTTCATGTGCTGGAGCGAATTCATCCAGAAGGGCAACCCGCTCGATCTGGTCAATGCCGTCTATCACGCACCGCAGGTTCTCACTCGCGACGATGTGCGGCAGGCCGCACCGCTGGCGGCCATCCGCAAGGCTACGGCCGAGCGCATTAGCGTCGCGCCTGAAGCGGTTCCCCCCGCTACGGGCGCCATCCCTGCTCCGGCGCATTGATTTGCAAGCCTATAGTCGAGACTTTGATGGGTTGCATGGTAGAAAGGTAGATTAAAGGTTAGCTACATAGAAGGAGTCATGCAGAACTCGGTCAAAGTCCTGATTGTCGAAGACGAGCCTCACGCGCTGATGGGGCTCGCCGAGTTGATCTCCGGCTGGGGATACCAGACCGAGACGGCGCGCGACGGCATCGAGGGCTGGGAGAAGGCACAGTCCTGGGACCCGGCGATGGTGGTCACAGACCTGAAAATGCCGCGGCTTGACGGCATCGGACTGTTGCAAAAGCTCACCGAAGAAGGGTCGGGGTTAAACGCCAATCTGGCCGTGATTGTGCTCACCGCCATGGGCTCCATTCAGTTGGCCGTTGACGCAATGAAACTGGGCGCCTACGACTTTCTCCAAAAGCCGGTGGACGCCACGCGGCTCAGGACCATTCTGGCAAACGCCACAAGGCAGCGCGAGACCGTCATTGAGCTTGAGATTGCCCGCCGGCGGTTGCGTGAGACCGGCGTGCTCGGCTCGATGGTGGGCAGCTCCAAAGCGATGCGGGAAATCTTCGGATTGATCGAGCAGATCGCGCCCTCCAATGTCTCGGTGCTCATCACCGGCGAAAGTGGCACGGGCAAGGAGTTGGTCGCGCGCACGCTGCACGAGCTGAGCCCGCGAAAGCCGCGGCCGTTTGTCGCTGTCAATTGCGCGGCCATTCCCGAAACGCTGATCGAGAGCGAAATCTTCGGCCATGAAAAGGGCGCCTTCACCGGCGCGGTCGAGCGGCGAGCCGGCTGCTTCGAGCTGGCGGCGGGTGGAACGTTGCTGCTGGACGAAATCGGCGAGATGCCTCCCGGCACGCAGGCCAAGCTGCTACGGGTTCTGGAGGAGCGCAAGCTGCGCCGGCTGGGCGCGCGCACCGAGCAGGATGTGGACGTTCGGGTGCTGGCAGCCACCAACCGCGACCCCGGCGAAGCCGTCGCCGAGGGCCAGTTGCGGCCCGATCTCTACTATCGCCTCAACGTTTTTAATATCCATATGCCACCCTTGCGCGAACATATGGAGGACCTGCCGGCGATGACCGAAGCAATGCTCGTGCAGATGAATCAGAAGCATGGCAGGCGGGTCTCGGGCGTAGCGCCGTCGATGCTCGACCGCCTCATGGCCTACGGCTGGCCAGGCAATGCGCGTGAGTTGCGGAATATGATCGAACGCGCGGTGGTTCTCTGCTCCGATGGAGCGCCGCTCGATGCCGGCCACCTGCCTTCGGGCTTCGGCAAGGCGCTGACCCCAACCGCGCAGCCCGCGGATGCAAGCATGGTGCAGGTGCGCGTAGGCTCAACTGTCGATGAGATGGAGCGTTTGCTGATTCTGCGCACCCTGGAATCCACCGGACAGAACAGGACCCGCGCCGCGGAGATTCTCGGCGTAAGCCTCAAGACCATGCACAATAAACTCAAGGAGTACAGCCACGCACGCGCGGAACTTGAGCCCTAGAGCATGCGACTGAAGACAAAACTCGTTCTGGCCATCACACTGCTGGTATTGCTGATAGGCGGGCTGCTGTCGCTGGTCTATGTGAGCGAGTTGCTCCATTCTGCTGTTCAGCAGTCCTACGACACCAACAAGATGGTGGCAAACCAGGTGCGGTTTGCCCTGCAAAATGCTCTTGAGGCCGGGCTCAAAGACCGCCAGGTCGACCCCAACAATCCAGCCCAGTTGCGCAACCTTGAGGCCGAGGCGGTGCGCGACAACGCGCCGTTGCAGGCCGTTGTCGACTCGGTCAACCGCTATTCGCTCACCGTATACGACATCAATATCGGCGACAAGCAGTCAACCACCCTGCTCAGCACCAATCCAGAGAACGAAGACAAGCCGCTGCCGCTCCGCCCCAACTACGAAGAGCTTGTTCATGCCAATCCGATCCAGTTCATGAAGCAGGTCTTCGGCCCGCCCAGGGTCTTCGACGTTGTCGTGCCTCTCGATCGCAACGGAGAACCCTTCGCCACCGTTCATGTAGGAGTGCGGACCACGCTGCTGCGCGCCGTGTATGCGCCCTGGCTCTCGGCGGCCGTCACGCTGATGGAGCTTGTGCTGGGCACGGCTCTCATCGCGGCCTTCCTGCTGAGCAACCTGGCGCTCCGGCCCCTGGAACAGATCAGTTTGCAACTCGACTATTGGACTGCCTCCGCCGAAGCGGCCGGCGAACTTGCCAGCGGGAAGAAAAAGGCCCACCTGCAGGATACGGCGGCGCGGGTCTCCAACAAGATCGAACTGATCGGCCAGCGCATGCGCAGTGTGGAGGAAGTCTTCTCCGCCCTGAAGGAGAACCTGGATCAGGTTCTGCTCAAATTGCAAGACGGCATCCTGCTCTTCACCGGAGACGGACGCGCGGTGCTTGTTTCAGAGGCCGCGCGGCGGTTTCTCAACGTGGACCGGGGCAGCCTGCTGGGCCTGCACGCGCGGGAGATCTTCGACCCCTCGACGGTACTGGGGAAGACCCTCCTCGACGCCTTCGAAGCCGGCAACACACTGGTGAAGGAAGAGGTCCTTACCGAGACCTGGCGGCGAATCGAAGCTTCGCTGGACTTCATCCACGACGACCGCTCCAGTCAGGCATTGGGCGCGCTGGTCACGCTCCACGACGTGGAGTCGGTCGAGGAGATCGAGTCGGAACTGGAACTTTCGCGGCGCATGGCGGCTATCGGCCGGCTCACCTCCGGCGTTGGCCACGAGGTCAAGAACCCCATCAACGCCATCGTCGTGCATCTTGAGCTGCTCAAAACCAAACTGGGCGACACCAGCGCGCCGGCGATGCGCCATCTGGAGGTGATCGACGCCGAGATTCATCGCCTTGACCGGGTGGTGCAGACCCTGGTGGACTTCTCGCGGCCCGTCGAACTGCAACTGCGCGAGCAGGACCTGCGCCCGGTGATCGCCGAGGTGGTGGCGCTGGCCGCCGAGGAACTCTTCAGAAACAATGTCACGTTGGTAAGCCGGCTGCCCGACAAGCCGTTGGTTGCCAATCTCGATTCGGACCTGCTGAAACAGGCGGTGCTGAACGTTATTCAGAACGGCGCACAGGCCATGCCCCAAGGCGGCACACTGGAGGTGATTCTCGAGGAGGACCGCAAGGTTGCGGTTCTGCGCATCGGCGATGAGGGGCCGGGCATCCCCGAGGAGATTCGGGAGAAGATCTTCGACCTCTACTTCACCACCAAGAGCGAAGGAAGCGGGATCGGCCTGGCCATGACCTACCGGATTCTCCAGTTGCATCACGGCAGCGTAGACGTACAATCAAAGGCAGAGCGTGGCACGGAATTCCTGCTTCGAATTCCACTCACCGCCACCGAGTGGGGACGCCGGCATCTTCTGCCGGCGAGCGTTGCAAACGAGAAAGGGCTCGCGGGATGAAGCTGCCTGGCAGGAAAGTTGCGGGGTTGCTGCCGTTGATGTTACTGGCGGGCTGCTTCCACTTTCACAAGACAAATCAGAATCAGGCTCCGCCTCTCGCGCCTCCCATCGAGGTTACGCCTCCGCCCATTCCGATTCCGTTGCCCGCCGAACTGCCACCTCCGGGCGCAACTCCTCCTTCCAAGACCCCGGCGACACAACCTGTCGCCCAGCAGGAGAAGCCCAAACCCCCGGTCAAGCATAGGAAGCCCGCCCCAGCGCAGCCGCCCCCGGCGAACAATACGCAGCAAGCCTCTGCCGGCAGCCCTGGGGTCAGCGCTATCGGCCAGCTTTCCTCCGGTGACCCTGCTGACCTGCGCTTCCAGACCCAGAACTCGATCACGGCCACGGAGAACGGATTGAAGGCAATCAACCGGGAACTCAGCGACCAGGAGAAGAAGACCGCCGACCACATCCGGGAGTTCCTGAAACAGGCCAAGGCGGCGCTCACCTCAGGCGACGTAGATGGAGCCGCAACGCTGGCAGCGAAAGCAAAAGTGCTGCTCGGCGAACTAAGCAAATGATCGTTGGTGGATTGTAGAGGGCGTTTGGTCAATGCGCTTCTATGCGTTCCAACTTTTGTCCGCTTAACATTTGCGTTTCTGATCCCTGTTCCCTGCCCTTCACCGTTCTCCCCAGCTCAGCTTGCTGCGCAGCGCCTCGAAGAACCCGCCCTCGCTGATCCGAACCAGGTTGACAGCGTGCGAGGACTTCCGGCAGCGGACCTCGTCGCCCAGCAGCAGCTCGACGGCCGTCTGGCCATCCACGGTCAGCAACGCCTGGTTCTGGATTCCCTCGACCCGGACAGTGAGGGATGCGTCGCCCCGGACCACAATGGGTCTGAGCGTGAGCAGATGCGGGCAGATGGGCGTAACCACCAGCGCGTCCACGTTGGGCGTCAGGATGGGGCCGTTGGCGGCCAGCGTGTAGGCCGTGGACCCGGTTGGAGTCGACACGATGACCCCGTCGGCGCGAAACCTGGCCACCATCTTCCCCTCAAGTTCGACAGCGAACTCCCCCATGCGCGCAATGTCACCCTTGGAGACGACGACGTCGTTCAGCGCCCGATAGGTTGAGCAGGCCTCTCCGTCACGCCAGAGTTCGGCGTGCAGCATGGCGCGCGTGTCGAAATCATGACGGCCGCTATGCCAGCCCTCCAATGTCGAATAGAGCTCGGCCAGGCGGACCTCGGTCAGAAAGCCGAGAAAACCCAGATTCACGCTGAGGATGGGCGTGCCGGTCAGGGCGAAGATCCGTGCCGCGGCCAACAGAGTTCCGTCGCCGCCCAGCACGATCACCAGGCACGGTTCCTGCTCGGGCATTGCCGCGCGATCCACCGCCGGTGCCGCCGATGTATAAGCGCCGCCCTCCAGATCGAGCAGCGGCTCATAGCCGTGTTCGCGCAGCCAGGCAATCAACTCCGGCAAAAGCCGGACCAGCTCTTCTTTCCGTGATTTACAAACGATCGCAACACGAACCATGCGGTCTCAGTGTACCGGAACGCCTGCGGTGGGACCAAAATTGCCTGCTGTGAGGCCGGCGATGTGACTAGGTTCACTCCGCCGCGCATACAACAGAAACTCCCGGTTGCCCTCCGCGCCGGTGATCGGCGACGGAATCGTCTCAACCACCTCCCAGCCCAGCGAGCGGACACAATCAGCCACCTTGTCGATTGCCAGTTGGTGCGCCTCGGGGTCGCGCACAATGCCGCCCTTGCCCACATGTCCGCGCCCAGCCTCAAACTGCGGCTTGACCAGAACGACAGCCTCTGTGAGTCCAGGAGCCGCGGCCAGCACCGGCCCCAGCAGCAGCGTTGCCGAGATGAACGACACATCCATCACCAGCAGTGTGAGTGGCGGCCCATCGCGCCCCTCTTCGAGCGCAGTTGGAGCGAGGAACCGGGCATTCGTGCGCTCCACCAGGCGCACGCGCCGGTCGTTGCGCAGCTTCATGGCGATCTGGCCAAAGCCTGTATCGACAGCGGTCACATGCGCCGCGCCATGCTGCAGCAGGCAATCGGTGAATCCACCCGTCGAGGCGCCCACATCCAGGCAGGCGCGGTCCTTGACGTTGATCGACCAGTGATCGAGCGCCGCCGCAAGCTTGAAGCCGCCGCGGCTGACATAGGGTTGCTCCTCGCCCAGCAGCCGGATCGGAGCGTCTTCCGGAACAGCGGCGCCGGCCTTGTCCACCTTCTGTTCCCCCACCAGCACCCGCCCGGCCAGTATGAGCGCACGCGCCCGTTCACGGCTGGGAACAAGCCCTCGCTCGACCAGCAGCAGATCCACGCGCATCCTGGGTCCCGCCGGCATCGTGTTTGTGAACCTCGCTGGAAAACGCTTTTGAGCATCTTCGGGAATGCGGCCGACCGGAACCATGACCCCAGGCTGACGCTACTTCAAGAGAGGGACTGCTCAGGTTTCAGCGACAGGATTCGCACGATGTCCGAGAATAAGTTAAAGGGTCATTCCATCGCGGAAACGACCCTTGAGCCGGAGATGCTTCGGTCGAATGGAGGACTCGTTATGGCTGCTGCTGGCATTGGGCAATCGTATAGGCCGCGCCATAAGTGGACACCATTACCGCCGGCGGCAAATTGCAGGGCTGCCCGTAGCCCGGGATCCGGCTCAGCGTGTTGTTGTTTCCGCTGACGGCGTTCTGTGTGGTCACGCGCACATCCACGATGTCGCCCTCCAGCAGCACCGTGGTGTCGATAATGTCCTGGTCGGTGCGGATGATCGTCAGATAATCGCTGTTTGGCGAGGCCACGTAGACCTTGCCAAAACTCGAATTCTGCGTCGAGACCACAGTGCGCGGATAGCCGGTGACGGACAGAGTCTTTTCCACCGTATGGCTGGTCAGGTTCGCAATCGTCACCGACTGGTCGGTCTGGTTGGCCGTGTACGCGCGGCTGCCGTCGACCAGAACGGTGACGCTGGCAGGATTGTTGCCCACGGGAATCGTGAAGGTCGTTCCAAAGGTCGCGCTGTCGTTGCCATACTCGTCAAGGCTCACGTCGATGACGCTGATCGAGTTGCCATCGTAGTTGGCCACGACGAGCTGGTTGGTAGCCGCGTTGTATTCGGCATAAACGGGGCCGGCGTGCGTCAGTCCTGGTGCCGGGCTAAGTGGCAATGTGGGATGGCAGGTATAGCTTTGGTTGTCCAGGTTCAAGCAGCCCGTGGACGGGCATACGCATTGGTCCAGCGTGTCGTCCTGGGTGTTGATCACCGAGACGGTGTCGCTGCCCCGGTTGAGCACAAAGACCCGCCTGCCATCGCTGCTTCCAACCGCGTAGACCGGGCACCGGGCATTCATGGTGCCGGCGGGATCATTGGTGGGGTTGGTGGGGTCCAGCACAATGCTCGCCGAGACCGCGGAACTGGAGATCTCAATTCCATCCGCCACGCCGTTCAATGGAACCGTTGTCGGCGAAACATTGCATTCCAGCCCGGTGGAAGTCGAGAAGCCCTGGCTAATGCCGAACAAGCGCGCGGGGGCAGCGGCGGTACCCACCACCATCACCGGCGTGGGTGCCAGGGGAATGGAGCGCTGGAAAGTCTGTGGGAATCCGGTGAACGTATCGGCAACGTCCCCATCGAGATCCGCAGCCCACAGTGCTCCTGCCTGAACCGACAGGTTCACGGGCACCGCCGCCGTTGGCAGGGTAGTGTAATTCACGTTTTTGGCCTGCAAAGCGCCACCACCGGTAACGCCGAGGGGAAAGTTGGTCAGGGTGTGGTCGCTGTTGACGGTGTAGCCGTTGCTGCCAGTGCCGTCAATCGTAAATGTGGTTGGTCCCACCCCAATGGGAGCCGAGGCCATCAGCGAATCGCCCGAATAGTCGATGATCGTGGCGATGCCGGGCTGTGCTGTGCCGGCCGCAGTTGGGGGAGGAGCGGATATTGTCACCACATACGACACCGGCTGCGGAGAGGGCCCGGTCGAATTGATGGGCGTAACCACAGGGCGGTAGGTGTTGCCGCATCCGGCAACCAGGGCGGCAGCCGCAAACGCCGCACCCGCCTGAACCAACCGCACACGCGCGGGGCCAAAACTCATGCTAAAAAACCTCATTCAGTTCGTTCCTGCTTACCTCGTGATTGTAAATCAGGAGGCTCGGTCAGGACCGTGGCCTGCACTGCGCCTTGGACGAGCCGGCATCGCACAACGCTTTCGTCCCTGAATCAATGGCCCGCGATCTCCACAATCGCGCTCTCCGGCGCGCTCCAGGCGGGGTCGCCCTGGCTGGTCAGCTTCTGCCCGGCCTCATCCCAATGCACATGGGTCACGCTGCCCGCGCCCTTTTCATAGGCATAGCTTGTCCCGTCGTCGGAAAAGAGCGTGAAGTCGGCGTCCGCGCCGGGATAGACGCGAACTTTGGAGATGGCCTGGACCTGATGAGTGCTCTCGACCGGGCTGCCAAGCGGAAGGATCGAACCGGCCCGGACGAAAAGTGGCAAAGTATCGATGGGAGCAGCAACGGTGACCGTCTGGCCGCCATGCAACCGTTCATTGCTCCAGAAGTTGTACCAGTCCGCACCGGCGGGCAGGTAAACCTGCCGGCTGGTCGCGCCCTGTTCTGTAACCGGAGCCACCAGGAAGGCCGGACCAAACATGTATTCGTCCCGTAGGTCCGTCACCTTTTTGTCGTCCGGAAAGTCCAGCGGCAGGGCGCGCATGAACGGCGCTCCCGTCTTCCAGGTCCGGTAGCCGAGCGAATAGATGTATGGCATAAGCTGATAGCGCAGGCGCAGGTACTTCTCCAGGATCGGCTCCGCCTCTTTGCCATACGACCAGACCTCGTTCGCCGGGCGGCTGCCATGCGTGCGGAAGATGGGCAGGAAGGTCGCGTATTGGAACCAGCGCGTATAAAGCTCCGGATAATCGTCGTAGCCGCCTACCGTGTCCCGAGCGTCGGAGGGGTCGAGCAGTGGTTTGTGCAGCGGGTGATGTTCGCCGGGAAGATACTGCCAGCCGCCCGTGTCGTTGGACCAATACGTCAACCCCGAAGCAGCGAAGTCAAGCCCGGTTGGTATCTGCCTCCGGAACGCGTCCCACGTGGGGGAGATATCCGAAGACCAGAAGATCGTTCCGTTGCGCTGCGCGCCCAGGTAGGCGTCGCGGGAGAGAATCAGCGCCCGCCGCCCCGGCTCGTCCTTGCGGAAGCCGTCATAGAGCGCCGCCGTGTGGAAGAGTGGGTAGATATTGAAGTATTGCGTGCCTGGTCCGACATGAAAATACGCGCCGTTGGGCGGAAGGTCGGGTTCGGTTTCGTCGGCCCACAGCGAGTCGAAGCCCTGGCTGATGATGTTCTCGTGGATCGTCTTCCAGAACCACTGCGCCGCTTCGGGATTGGTCGTGTCGATATCCGATCCGGCGCGGTCATACGGCAATCCATTGACCGGCTTGCCATCGGCCGTCGCGAACAGCCAGCCCTTCTTGAGCAGCTCGTCATAGTACCGGTCCTCGGGAACAAAGCGCGGCCAGACGCTGATCATCGTCTCAAAGCCCATCTCGTGCAGCTTCTTGTTCATCGCCGCCGGGTCGGGCCAGTGTGCGGGATCGAAGTCGAATTGCCCCATCTTGGTGAAGTAAAACCAGTCCACCACCATTACGCTGGCAGGCAGATGGCGGTCGCGATACCCCTGCGCCACGTCCAGCAACTCCTTCTGGCTCGCGTAGCGCTGCTTGCATTGAATGTATCCATAAGCCGCCTTGGGCAGCATAGGCGTCGGCCCGGTCAGCAGCCGGTAGCCGGCATAGATCTCGTCCGCCCTGGCTCCGGCGATCACGAAAAAGCTGACCCGGTCGCCCACCTGCGAGGTCCACTTCGTTTGCTCATTGAATCCGGGCTCGATGGTTGTCTTGGATGGGTTGTCCCACACCAGCCCGTAGCCCTTGTTGGTGATCATGAAGGGCACGCAGACGCTCTGGCCGGCCGTGGCCAGGTAATCCTGCCAGCAGCGCACCGGGTGGCCGCGATGATCGAGGAACCCCTCCTGGTTCTGGCCCAGTCCGTAATAGTGCTCGTCCTCGGGCGAGACGAAAGTCGCGCCGACGGTGAAAAACTGCGGGTCCGTCGCGCGGCGGTCGTGCAGCGGTTCGGCGGTGCCATCTTTCTGATTGAGAATCGCCTGCTCCCAGCCGGCCATCTCGACGAGCTTCTTTCCCTCCGGCGTCGAGAAGGTGATGTGAGCCCACGGAACCGAGCCGCTGAAGAACTTGCCAAGAGCCTTCTGATTCGGGTCGGGAGGCTTGTTGCTCGGACGATCGCGTTCCACAGTAGCCACAATGCGAGCCGATCGGTAGGTGTCGGCCAACTCCGTCTGGCTGGCGCTCCAGCCCTCCGCCGCGGGAGAGGCAACAAAACCATAGCCCGGCGCGGCCAGGGCTGGCGCACGATTCATGCTCAGCGTGACACGGAGGATGTTTGGGGCGTAGGGCTCCAGCACGATGGTTTCGCCCTTGCGGTCGAGTTCCAGCCTTTGATTGGGTGATTGCGCCGGGACGCTGCCCGCTGCCAGAACGATTCCGCAAAAAACTGCAAGGAAAACTGAAAGCCTTTTCACCGAAAACTCCGCAGGCGTTGCAAACGCCTGAAAAACTGCCGCGTAGTAGAGTGTAAACCGGCTTGCCCATATCCTTCTCAACAGGAAGGGGTGCATCTTCCCTACCTTGCGGGCAGACGCTACGATGGAGCGTGGCCCAAATCAAACTGCGCTGGCAATCGAAACTTGTCCTCCTCCTCGTGCTGCCCTGTGCGGCCGCAAGTGTTGTGCTGCAGGGCCACTGGTGGGCGATCAACGCCGCGCTGGTAGCCATCTGGACTTTGGGCTTGAGTTTGATCTTCGGGCTGATTGTCCACCAGATGCGCGCTGCCACTCCCGCAGCGGCCTTCGCCGGCGCAGCGATCACCGCCGACCTGATGTTCTCCACCGCAAGTTTCCCCTACCAGCCGTGGCGAACGGCCCTGGCTCCGGTGCTGGCGGTTTTCCTTCTCTCTTTCCTCGCAACGCGCCTGGGCCGCGAGCGGAAAGAACAACTGGGAACGGCCGAGAGGCGGCAAGGTCGCACCGCTGCACAGGTGGCGGCAAATCTTGGAGTCGCGGCAATCGTCTCCAACGAGCTTGTCCAGTCCTGGCTGATCGATTCGGGTAGGTTTTCGGCCAATGGCGTCGTCCAGATGCCCTTGTTTGCGCCCATGCTGGCCGCGCTGGCAGAGGCCGCGGCTGATACGGTCTCCTCCGAGGTCGGACAGGTGCTGGGTAGCAGGCCGCGCTTGATCACCACCCTGCGCCAGGTCGAACCCGGCACGGACGGAGCCATCAGCCTTGCCGGAACCCTCGCCGGAGTGGCGGCAGCCGTCCTCGTCGCCCTCGCTGGAACGCTTGCACTGGGCAGCGACCGGACCGTCTTCGCGATCAGTTGTGCCGGCGGCATCTTTGGCTTGTTCTTCGATAGCCTGCTGGGCGCAACGCTCGAGCGCCGAGGTTGGCTCAACAATGACGCGGTCAACTTCCTCTCAACAGCGAGCGCCGCGGCCTTTGCGCTGGGCCTGCTCGCAATGCTTCTTCACTTTGGATCGCTGTAGGCTCGCCAAATCTCCTGTGGCTTTCGTCAACAGCTCGGAAAGATGAGGGACAAGGCTAACTCCGCTCTCTCCGCTAACCCCGCTCTCAATGCAGGTGCATCCGCCACGCCGTATAGCTGAGAATCTCGTGCAGAATGCGCTCAAACTGACCCACCGTGTTGCCTGTGCCGCCATCGATGGCCGTCTTTGGCCGGGGCGACGTCAGCACATCCAACCCTTCGGCGGCGCAGATCTCATGAATGCGGAAGAGGTGCGTCCCGTCGCTGACGATCACCAGCCGCTTCAAACCATTAGCCCGTGCAATCACGGCAATGCGGCGCGCCGATTCCTCCGTATTGCGGCTCTCGGTTTCGGCAATGATGGCGCTCTCAGCGACACCCATGGCCATCAGGTATTCGCGGCCCACGGCGCCCTCGTTGTACTGGTCGCCGCCGTTACCTCCCAGCGTGATGATGAGCGGGGCGACGCCTCGGCTGTAAAGCGCAAGGGCGTGGTCCAGGCGGGCGCGATAGACCGGGGAGGGCCGCCCGTCGTACTCCGCCGCGCCAAAGACGCCGATCGCATCCGTCCGCACGGCCTCACCTGCATGGATCGCTTGATCCCGCCCGGCATAGCTCTCAATCTGAACATAGACCCAATAACACCATCCCAGACTCCCGGCCGCCAGCGCCAGCACAAGCAAGAGCGCGGCGCGAAGGGTCCAGTTGCGGCGTTTTGATCTGGTCCGTCGTTTCATGCGCACCCTCGGTGCAGAGATCAGGGGTCAGAGATCAGTCTTTCTCTGTCATCCATTTCTTTTGCCGATGAACTGAAGGTCTGTCGCCGTTCACTGACGGCTCCCCCACTGCCCTAACTGTCCCCGGTCCCCTGAGCGCAGTTCCCTGATCTCTGATCCCTGCTACCTCTGCAGCACCATCACAATTTCATGCGTCGGGATGGCGCCCTCGCGCAGAATCTCCCAGCGTCCCGGCCCCAGCGAAAGATCGACAATCGTCGTGGGTTGCGCGCGGCTGGTGGGACCGCCGTCGATAATCAGCGGAACCCGGTCGCCGATCTGATCGCGGACGCAAGCTGCGCTGGTGCACTCTGACGCTCCTTGCAGGTTGGCTGAGGTCGCGGTGATGGGCAGTCCAAACCGCTCGACAACCGCGCGAGGAATGGCGGCGTCGGGCACGCGCAGAGCTACGTTGCCGGTGTTCGCCGTCGAGCGCAGCGGCAGCCTGGTTCCGGCACGCACGATGATCGTGAGCGGCCCCGGCCAAAAGCGCTCGGCCAGTTTGTCGATCAGCGGTTCGGTATCGCGCACCAGCTCATACGCCTGGGCCACCGAAGCAATCAACAACGACAAGGGCTTGTGTTTCTGGCGAGTCTTGATCTGGTAAATCTGCTCCACGGCATGCAGGTTGACCGGATCGACGGCCAGGCCATAGAAGGTGTCGGTCGGTAGTGCAACTACATCGCCTTTGCGCAGACAAGAGACGATATAGTCGACCCGGTCTGGTTCTGGTTCATCGGGATGGACGCGCAAGATCTCCGCTGACAAAAGGGTCTACCTCAGTTCCCGAGTTCTATAGCAACACCACGAAGGGCGTCTTCCGAAACCAACTCACAAGTCCACGCGACCAACAGTCCAAGGGGCCGCTGCGACAGGTTCTGGTCGCCGGGTTGGGGAACGCGGCGGCCTTCCAGGTTGCGAATCAAGCTACAGCTTCCATGGTTTTGCTCTAGAATCGCGCTAGAGAGTGAATGGTTCGCACGAGATGCCTCTTCGCATTGTACAGAGTAAGCAGAATTCCCGCTTGAAAGAATTGCGCCGCGCGCTCGCCCACCCCGGCCAGGAGGCTCGCTCTCCCGCTGGGGGCAACAGCCGAATTCTGGCAGGCATCGAAGGCCCAAATCTGCTTGAGGAAGCTCTTCGCGCCGGCTTGCATGTGGCCTGTGTCTTTGTTGCGCAAGGATCGGAGCATCTGCTGGAAGGGCTGAATCTGCCCGCCCAGACCGAGGTGCTGCTCATGCCCCGGGAACTCTTGAACTCGGCCCTCTCCACCGAATCGCCCCAGCCCGTCGCGGCCCTTGTTGCCTTGGCTGACTGGACCTGGGACGATCTCTTCGCGCGCCATGCAAAGGCCGCACCGCTGATTGTCGTCCTGGCCGCCTTGCAGGACCCCGGCAACCTGGGAACGATCCTTCGTTCCGCCGAGGCCTTCGGCGCAACCGGCATCCTGAGCCTGCCCGGAACCGTCAGCGCCTGGAACCCAAAAGCAGTGCGCGCCTCTGCCGGCAGCGTCTTCCGCTTGCCGCTGCTCACCCTTGGCGAAGAAGATTGTTTTGCCCGCCTGCGAAAGGAAGGCGTCAAGATCTGGACGACCGCCCTCCACGGGGCTCAACCGGCCAACCGCATCGACCTCGCCGGGGCCGTGGCGCTGCTCATCGGAAACGAGGGCAACGGCGTGCCAAAGGCGTTGGCCGCGCAGGCCGATGGCGCACTCACGATTCCCTGCCCCGGCCCCGTTGAAAGCCTCAACGCAGCCGTCGCTACCAGCATCCTGCTCTACGAGGCCAGCCGCCAGAGGGCCGGGATTCTGCATCGATAGAGTATCCTCTTGGGTGCCCCATCCTTTCGCCATTTTTTCCGGCGAAAAGGTGGGATACTTCAAACCCTAACCGGCATCCCTCACCAAAAGACCGCCCATGACCCTCTTCGACGGCGAACCCGAAGGCCCCAGCGCCCCGCTCCGCACCGCGCCACTGGCTGAGCGCATGCGTCCCCGCAGTCTTGAAGAGTTCAGCGGCCAGGAGCACCTCTTCTCCGCCGTCATGAGCGGCATCAAGGAGATCAAGCAGGTGATGGCCGCCGCCGCGCAGGCCTCCCAGATGCACTCGCGCACCATCCTCTTCGTCGATGAAATTCACCGCTTCAACAAGGCGCAGCAGGACGCCTTCCTGCCCTACGTCGAGCGCGGAACTATACGCCTGATTGGTGCAACGACAGAAAACCCATCCTTTGAGATTATTTCAGCGCTGCTCTCCCGCTGCCGCGTCTACGTGCTGCAACCGCTCACTCAGCAACAGATTTCCGCGTTGCTCCGTCGCGCCCTGGAAGACAAAGAGCGCGGCCTGGGCGAGCTGGAGATTACCGCCGACGATGATGCGCTCGATTTGATCGCCAGCTACTCCAGCGGCGACTGCCGCTCGGCCTACAACACCCTCGAAGTCGCCGCCCAACTGGCCGTCGAAGGCAAAAAACACATCGACAAAACCATCGCCTCCGAGGCCGTCCAGCAGCGCGTCCTGATGTACGACAAATCCGGCGAAGAACACTACAACCTGATCTCTGCTCTCCACAAAAGCGTGCGCAACAGCGATCCCGATGCCGCGCTTTATTGGCTGGCCCGCATGTTCGCCGCCGGTGAAGATCCGCTCTATCTCGCCCGCCGCGTCGTCCGCATGGCCGTCGAAGACATCGGCCTCGCCGCCCCCGAGGCCCTGAATCTCTGCCTCTCGGCCAAAGAGGCTATCGACTTTCTCGGCTCGCCCGAGGGCGATCTGGCACTGGCCGAGGCAGTCGTCTATCTCTCGCTCGCGCCGAAGTCGAACTCCGTCTACACCGCCTACGGCGCAGTCCAGCAGGAGATCGAGCAGACCCGCCAGGAGCCCGTCCCGCTGCACCTGCGCAACGCGCCGACAAAGTTGATGAAGGAACTCGACTACGGCAAAAGCTACCGCTACGCCCACGACGAAGCGGGCCGCGTAGCCGACATGGACTGCCTTCCCGACTCGCTCAAAGGCCGCAGCTACTACAAGCCCACACAAGAGGGCCGCGAAAAGCTCCTGGCCCAACGCATGGAAGAGATTCGCCGGATTCGCTCAACCAAGCGCACCGGAGGATGAAGTTAGTCGACAGCGAACCCAAGCCGGGTGCCCATCCTTGACGCAATCCAATCGGCCGGGTGCCCCATCCTTCACGCAGCCCCATCGCGGCAAGGGTGGGAAACCACGAACCTCATGCGAGCGAAGAGCGAGCGTTTGGCCCCACCGCAGGTGGTTGCAGAGAATTACCGAGTCTTGGCGCACAATCAATCCATAGAGTTTCGAGTAGGCCGAAACACCATCATTCCAAGACCGTTTGAATTAGACAAGACCACAAAGATCCGGGAAAACCGGCCCTAACCCCTTTGGCGTCAGGATTCTGCATGCTAACCCAAACGAAATCAGAAATTTAGAGCATGAGAATCTATGCATCTAATTGAAACCAAATAACTTATTTCCAGAATACCCGGGGGAGGGTCCCGACCATTCAGAAGTGTGGGGAATGCTGGGCAAACCCTCCAACGCCCATGCTCAAGAGGACAGCCGCAATCCATTGAAATCAAGCAGCATAGGCTCCAGACTTCTTCTCGATCTTGGCCCAGGAGTCTTTGAGCGGTAAAGTGCGATTGAAAACCAGATTGCCCGGAGTGGTGTCGGGATCGAGACAGAAGTAGCCTACACGCTCAAACTGGAAGCGATCCTCCAGTTTGGCACTGGCGAGTGACGGCTCAAGCTTCGCGCCCAGGAGGATCTCAACGGAGTTGGGGTTGAGATTGTCCAGAACATCCTGGCCTTCTTCCAAGTCGTAAGGGTCGGGCTTGGCGAAGAGGTTGCCGTAGAGACGAATCTCGGCCGGAATGGCGTGGGCGGCCGAGACCCAGTGCATGGTGGACTTGACCTTGCGTCCGTCGGGCGAATTGCCGCCGCGGCTGGCTGGATCGTAGGTACAGTGCACCTCGACGACATTGCCGGCTGCGTCTTTGACTACGCTCCGGGCAGTGATGAAATAGGCGTTGCGCAGGCGAACCTCCTTGCCAGGGGACAGCCGGTAGTACTTGGGCGGAGGAACTTCGTGGAAGTCGTCTTGCTCGATATAAATCTCGCCGGAAAAAGGCACCTGACGTGTGCCCGCGGAGGGATCCTCGGGATTGTTGGCGACCTCGACTAGCTCGCTCTGACCGGCTGGATAGTTGTCAATGACCAGCTTGAGCGGATGCAGAACCACCATTGCGCGGCTCGCCCGGTGGTTAAGATCGTCGCGCTGAAAGTGCTCGAGCATTTCAATATCCGTCACCCCATTGGTCCGCGAGATACCGGCAGCAGCGACGAAGGTACGGATCGCTTCGGGAGTGAAGCCGCGGCGGCGAATGCCACAGAGAGTGGGCATGCGGGGATCGTCCCAGCCGCTCACGCGGTTCTCCTTCACGAGCTGGAGGAGCTTGCGTTTGCTCAGCATCGTGTAGGTAATGTTGAGGCGGTCGAATTCAATCTGCTGCGTGGGAAAGATCCCCAACTGCTCGATATACCAGCGATAGATGGGTTGGTGATCCGTAAACTCCAAGGTACACATGGAGTGAGTGACGCGCTCCAGCGAATCCGATTGGCCGTGGGCGTAGTCGTACATGGGATAGATGCACCACTGGTCGCCGGTACGCTGGTGCGAGGCGTGAAGGATGCGGTACATCACCGGATCGCGCATATTCAGATTCGGCGAGGCCATGTCGATCTTGGCTCTTAGAACTCTTGCCCCGTCGGGGAATTCGCCGGCCTTCATGCGGGTGAAGAGGTCGAGGTTCTCTTCGACAGAGCGGGTGCGATAGGGGCTGTCTTTACCCGGCTCAGTAAGCGTGCCGCGATGCTGGCGGATCTCGTCGGCTGATAGGTCGTCGACGTACGCTTTGCCAGCTTTGACGAGTTGCAAGGCCCATTCATAGAGCTGCCCAAAGTAGTCGGAGGCGTAGCAAAGGCGGTCCCACTCGAAGCCGAGCCAGCGCACGTCGGCCATGATGGAGTCGACGTACTCCTGCTCTTCTTTTTCGGGGTTGGTATCGTCGAAGCGCAGGTTTGTTTTTCCGCCAAAGTCATCCGCAAGTCCAAAATCAATGCAAATTGCCTTGGCGTGTATGCAAATTGCCTTGGCGTGTCCGATGTGGAGGTAGCCGTTGGGCTCGGGGGGAAAGCGGGTCTGAACGACGGCGTCGCCATATTTTTTGGTACGCACGTCCTCGGCGATGATGTCGCGGAGGAAGTTGGAGGGGGTAGCGGCCTGAGTTGTAGCGACTGGGCTTTCCGAATTCGAGTTGGTCATGGCTGCGATTTATTATTTCACGGGCGGGGTGTGCTCAATAAGAGCGGCGTGGAAGGGAACAAATTCGCGCGGCCGGGTGGTCAGATCTCAATCATCCGCCAGGATTGGATGACTATCCTTTCGCCGGCTGTTTTGGAGAAAGGGTGAGAGACCATGGACTTCTCCCCGATGAAGTCAAAACGCAACCACGGAGAAACTGGATTCTCATCTCCCACTCATCGCAGAGTGCGCGAAGGATGGGCACCCATTCATATCGGGCGGATCGAGGGTAGATCCGCCATCCATGGTGCATCCGCGCCATATTCTTGCCTGGCGACTCCTATTCTTTAGCTCTTCCGCCTTCTCCGCCAGCCGGCCGCCATGCCTGCCAAGCCGGAGGCCAGAAGGATGAATGAACCCGGTTCGGGAGTGGCCGTTAGATCCTCCGGGCTACCGACGGTGAGAGAGAAGTCCCAGTTCCCATTGACAGTACCAGCAGGCGCATAATCCGCGCCGGGATAAACCCCGATGGAAAAGTCGTAAGTATCCCCAGCGTACATTGTGCCCGATAGATCGAAAGAATCTGGCGCATAGACCGGAGCCAGGATGTAGGTCCATTGGCCTGGAGCGAATTGGGTAAGATGCACTGCGCCTGAATTGTCTTCTCCGGAACTAACGATGTCGCCCTGTAAATCCCCGGAAAGTTGATAACTGACGTCGACATCGGGCGTGATCGAAATCGAGTATGTCGAACTCGGCTGCGCTCCATACGGTGACGCATTCGGGTTGGCCCCGGACGCCGCACCAGAGCCTGAGGCAGTCAACGAAGAGCCGGTATAGTTCACATTCACCGACTGCGAGGCGCTGGCGCCTTCGAAAGACAAAGTGCCCGGATTAAATGAGTACGTAGGCCCCGAAAGATAACATCCCGAGGCTGCGCACCACGGCACAGCCGTTTGCGATCCTCCTGGGACAGATGCAGATACAGCAACCGTGCCCTCTGCATTTAGGTTGGCAGTATTGGAAGTGTCGATAATATCCGCCCAGGCCGTCTTGGCCTGTCCAGATATCAAAAGTCCTACGGAAATGAGCCCGAAAACAAATCCACGCATCACTCCTCCTTGCTGGTTGGCATGGTCCTCTGCAAATCAACTACCCTAGATATTTGGTTTTGTACATATTATGCAGTTTTGGTTCCACTTGGCAAACCAAACATCTTTCGGTTAAAGGCTGATTTGTCATCCACTTGCCATTTTTTGGAAATCGGAAGAATCCGCCACGAGCGCAAGAATTTGCATAGGGAATAGGAAATCGTTTGGAGCTAACTAGCGTATGAGCGATCTCTAATCTGTAAGAGTGACTAACGATCCGTGGATGATTGCTACGGCGGTGTGGTCCAGTTTCCATTTTTATGGTGACAGAATCGATGCCGCCAAGAGAAATGTTGCGCCGGGGCAAGGCGAGGATTCGGAATAAAGATTTGCCTGCAATCGTGCGGGATTTAAGTCGAATCGCTGCTGGGGCACCATGTGCCGTCTTTGGGACCTGAGATGAAGCCGTCCGCAATCCAAGCCGGATGCATCTGACCCCGCAGTACGAATTCGTCTTTGCTCAAACGAGCGATTGCAGCCGGGCTTCGGCCATGCTGATGCGGGCCAGGCAGAGGTCACGGCCTAGGACAGCCATGGTTTCAAAGAGCGGCGGCGCGTTTTTGCGTCCGCAGACGGCGACGCGGATGGGCTGAAAAGCTTGGCCGGCCTTCAGGCCTAGATGCGAGGCTGCAGCTCGCAGTGCCTGGTCCAGCGAATCGTGATCGAAGGTGACTGTGGGCAGGACCTCAAGCGCGTGCTGGAGAACGCGGCGGGCCATGACCGCATCTCCGCCTTTCGCGGGAATCAGTTCGACAGGGTCATAGGGAGCAAGCTCAGGGAGAAAGAAGAAATCGGCGGCGGAGACGGCATCGTGCAGGAGTTTGATGCGTTCGCGAATGAGCGGGGTAACGGCGAGGAGCTTCTCTTGCGGTACCTCAAATCCGGCCTCGACGAAGAAGGGCGCAAGCTGGCGGCTGAGATCCTCGATGCTCAGGGCGCGGATATGTTCGGCGTTGAGCCAGACAGCCTTGGGGTCGAAAGGGTCTTCTTCTGTGAAATTGATCACCGTGTTGGAACGATTGACTCCATCGAGCGTGAACGCAGCGGCGATTTCGTCGATCGTCATCAACTCCAGGTCATTCTTAGGCGACCAGCCCAGGAGGCAGAGGAAGTTTACGAAGGCCTGGGGCAGGAAGCCGGCGTCGCGATAGGTGGTGACGCTGACGACGGGGCCGTGCTTGCGCTTGGAGAGCTTGGCGCCATCGGGAGCAACAAGTAACGGTAAGTGAGCGAACTGCGGTGCCTGAACACCGAGAGCCTCGAAGATGAGCAGGTGCTTGAAGGTATTGGTGAGATGATCCTGGCCTCGAATGATGTGGCTGATGCGGAGATCGGCGTCGTCGACGCAGGAGGCCAGGTGATAGGTTGGAAATCCGTCCGAACGAAGCAGCGCGAAATCTTCGACCTCATCGGCCTGCTTGGACTGTTCGCCGTAAACACCGTCGGTGAAGCTCAGGGTGCGGCCTTGGCCGCGGGGAACGCGATAGCGAAGGGCAAACGATTCTCCTGAACTGGCGCGACGGTCGCTCTCTTCGCGGGAAAGCTCTCTCATGCCGGGGTTGAAGAGCCAAGCGCCTTGCGCGCTAGATAGCTCACCGGCCTCAGAGTGGGCGGGGGTGAAGTCGCGATAGGCCAGGCCCTTGGCAAAGATGGATTCGGCGCATTGACGGTGCAGATCGAGACGCTCGGACTGCCTGTACTCTTCGTCCCAATCGAGCCCGAGCCAGCGCAGGCCCTCAAAAATTGACTGGACGCTAGCCTCGGTGTTGCGCTCGACATCGGTGTCGTCGAGACGCAGAACCATCGTTCCCTGGTTGTGCCGGGCATAGAGCCAATTGAAGATGAAGGTGCGAGCGCTGCCGACGTGAAGGAAGCCGGTGGGCGAAGGGGCAAAACGAACGCGGGGGAGCCTAGCTGAAGACGGCGCGGAATCAGGCATCGTGATTCTATGTTAGCAATCGCGAGGCAAGATCTGCCTCCTCTTTGGCCAAACTATGAGATGTGCGCCCACTCATGCCTGGGGCGGGTAGGATGGCGGCGGATAAGTCGGCGGCTGCTGCCATCCAACCTGGGGCGCGGGGACGACCTTCCATTCGGCGAAGGCAAGCACGTACCAAAGGACAATGGTGCCCAAAGGAAGGACGTTGAGCAGGGTCAGCCAAGGCGAGAAGCCAGCCTTCTTGCAGATGAACCAAAAGGGCACGAGGACAATAACCAGGCTCACGAGCATCAGCATCGGGATGATCGTCAGCATGATCGCGGCGATGCGCCTGATGGCCTCTGGATCGGGCTGGCTTTGTAAAAGTAGAGTTGCGAAATGCATAGAAGACGCTCCTGGATTGGATGGAAACGCAAGGCAACAATAAGGCCGAAGGGCGAGATCCGCAAGCAAAAAACAGCGAGATCCAAAAGGGGACGCATTCTACACTCGATGCTTCTCATCCTTTCCGTACAAAAAACGGGAAAGGATGGGCTCGAGGCCTTGATGGGCCGGATAGAAACGGAGCCTTCTTTTCGTATCGTGCAGTTCCCTGCCCTCGGTGATTATGTAATGTCTTCGGTGTCGTAGACAGGCGAGACGCGCTTCTTGGGAACTCCGTGAACGCTGGCCAGGAGGTCTTCGACGACATCTTCGAGCTGGCGCTGGGTTTCGATGACGGCGCTCATGCTCTTGAGCTCTTCGGGTTCGATGACGCGCTCGACCAGGGCGACGGCATGGCATTGGGCGACGTGATCGAGGCCAAGACCCTCCGGGGTCTTGGCTTTGATGCTGACCTGGTCGATGCCGATATTGAGCAGATCGGCGATGCGGGCGCGCATCTCGGCGGAAACGGGAGCAATCTTCGGCGCGGCGAGAATCAGGGTCGCATCGATGTTGACGATTCGATAGCCGGCGTGTTGCAACTCCTCCATGGCCAGATTGAGGAAGATGGCCGAGTCGGCATCCTTCCAGCGCGGATCGCCGGGAGGGAAGAATGTCCCGATGTCACCCGCGGAGACGGCACCCAGCAAAGCGTCGGTGATGGCGTGCAAGAGCACATCGCCGTCGGAGTGGCCGGCAAGGCCTTCCGGGTGTTCGAGCGTGAGTCCGCCAATGCGCAAGGGCACACCCGTTTTAAAAGCGTGCGAGTCCCAGCCGAATCCTATGCGTGTTTCCATCGTTGCCGTGGGTCTCCGTGCCTCTGATTGAAACTCTATTCCAAGATTGATGCTCTCGGGCCTGAGCCCTCTTCTTTTAGTCTTTTCAGTCCCAAAATCAGCGGGCGCGCTGGCGGAGGTAGAACTCGGCCAATTCCAGGTCGCCTGGCTGCGTAATCTTCAGATTAACCTGAGAGCCGTGGACAACGGCCACCGGATGGCCGGCGCGCTCGACGACCGAGGCCTCGTCTGTGCCCACAAACCCGTCCGCCTGGGCCTCGGCGAAGGCGCTCTGCAGCAGGCCGTAGCGAAAGCCCTGCGGGGTCTGCGCCAGCACAATGAATTCGCGGGGAATGGTGGAGGTGATCAGTGCGCCATGGGCGGTACGTTCGACCTGCTTGATGGTGTCGACTGCGGGCATGCCGACAATGGCCGCCCCGTGTTCTATTACGGCATCGATGGTCCGGTCGATGGTAGCGGCGTCGATCAGCGGGCGCACGGCGTCGTGAACCAGGACGATGTCGTCCGGCCCGGCGTCTAGGGCAGCCAGGGCGTGGGAGACGGACTCCTGGCGATGATCGCCGCCTGCCACCACGTGAACGCGCGAGGCAAAGCCGTATTCGGCTATCTGCGCCTGGACGCGCTCCATCTCAGGCTTGCGGACGGCCACGTAGATCGCCGTAACCCGTGGAACGGATGCGAAGGCGCGCAGCGAGTGAATGAGGATCGGGACGCCATCAAGGGCTAAGAACTGCTTGGGCTGCGGCCCGGCCATCCGTGTACCAAGACCGGCGGCGGGAAGGATCACGAATACTTGCATAACGGTTGGAGTATACAACGACAAGCACTGCATGCAGCAGAGTTTTCGCAGAGAGCGATGGATGTTCGACGTTTACCGGGCCTCAGAATCCAGAACTGGGCACCCAGCATTATCATTCTGAAATGAATTCCAAAGGGCCACCAACCCTTGCAATCGATGCCACACTGCTCAAGCCGGGTCTGCGGTTGGCTGTCGGGCTCTCGGGCGGGGCCGACTCTGTGGCTCTCGTTCGGGCTCTTGCGGAGCGGAGCAAGGAACTGGGCCTGGTGTTGCACGCGGCCCACTTGCATCACGGTCTGCGCGGCGAAGAGGCCGACGAAGACCTGGTCTTTGCGCGCGCGCTGGCCGCCGGCCTTGGTCTGACCTTCCATGAGGCGCGGGTGGAGACTGAGCGCGAGGCGCAGGCTGATCGGGCATCGGGCAAAGCTGCCGAGACGATTGAGGAAGCTGCGCGGCGGCTGCGCTACGGTTGGTTTCGGCAACTGATGGCCTCGGGTGAAGTAGAAGCGGTGGCTACCGCGCACACCCGCGACGACCAGGCCGAGACCGTTTTGGCCAAGTTTCTGCGCGGGGCATGGACCGAAGGGCTCAGCGGCATTCACCCGGTGATTGAGTTTCCCGAGGGACGCATTCTGCGTCCACTGCTGGGAACGACGCGGCCTGAGGTCGAGGCTTATCTGGGTGCGCTGAATCAGAGTTGGCGCGAAGACTCTTCAAACAGGCATTTGACCTTTACCCGCAACCGCATTCGTCACGAACTGCTGCCGCTGCTGGAGGGATGGAATCCGCGACTGCGCGAACATATTGCGCAAATGGCTGAGCTGGCTCGCGATGAAAACGCATGGTGGAAAGATGAAGTGGTCCGTATAGCTCCCCAGCTGCTGTTGACGGGGCGCCCCGTACGAGGCGGGGGACGGGCGGGCGGAGACGGGATGGCATTCGATGTGACACGTCTCGCAGCCCTTCCTTTGGCGCTTCAACGACGGCTCTTGCGCCATGGGGCGGAGCAGCTTGGCGCAGCGGTGGATTTTACCGCGACTGAGGCATTGCGGACTTTGGCCCTGTCAGCCCGAGCGGGACAGAAGGTTGAGTTGGCGGACGGGCTGCGCGCCGAGCGAACGCCGAGGGAGTTGCGCCTGGAGGTTTTGCCGGCGGCGGCAGGTGGGAGGTCGGAAGAGGCTGTGCCGGAGTATCTTGTGGCAATTCCCGGTGAGGTCGCAGCCGAGGTTTTTGGGGTGCAGCTGCGGATCGAGCTGTCAAGACCCGTCGTGACGAATGAAGTGAAGATCGCTAAGCTGCGCAACTGGAGTCCGGGCGACCGAGTCGAGCTGCGGCACTCCTCCGGCCCGCGTAAGGCGAAGGAGGTGCTGGAGCGCTTGCACGTCACCGGCTCCGGCCGCAGAGTGTGGCCGGTCCTCGAGCTCGACGGCCGCATCGTCTGGATGCGTGGAGTGGAACTGGAGCCGGCGCCGGGGATTCGCATCGTGGCTACCAGCCTGGAGGGAGATGGCGACTGATTCGTGGGATCCGACCTCGTTCATTGCCGGCCGTCAATCACCGATGCCCATTGGTAGTTCAAAATGACAGAATAGGGGTGTATCTAACCAACAGAAGACATCCTTCAAAGCGACTTTGAGCGGATGTTAGAGGTCTGGAAGGTCCGTGCGGCCTCTGCCCCGGATTGCTCCAGGATTTTCTTCTTTGAGAGTACAATTTGAGTTGCGGCTCTTGCGAGCGGCGGGGTATTTGTGTATGTTGCGCAGATTCTGTGTACTTTCTGTGACTTTGAGGAAGGTATAGGCGTCTAAAAAAGGGATGTAAGCGGTGTTGGGGATCCGATGAACGGCTTCTCCGGCGCCGAAGAGAGGGATTCTGGTGAATTCAACCGTCAAGACGATCATGTTCTGGGTCTGCATTCTTGCCTGCCTCATGGTTTTGATTACATGGGTGCAAAAGGGCGCAACAGGCAAGGACGTAGAGATCAAATACTCCGACCTGTTCGACAAGGTACAGCAGGGACAGGTTCTGGACGCAGAGATCCAGGACCGGGAGCTGCACGGCCACTTGAAGGCTACTCCCAAGGAGCAGTTCCACACCACGGTTCCGACCGACTATACGGAGCTGGACAAGGCCATGCGGGCGGCCCACGTCAATTTCTCCCTCAAGGAGCAACAGAACAACATCCTTCTGCCGCTGCTGTTCAATGTGGGCCCGATCATTCTGATCGGCTTCCTGTTCTTCTTCTTCATGCGCCAGATGCAGTCGGGCGGCAACAAGGCGATGTCGTTTGGCAAGAGCCGGGCACGCCTGCTCTCGATGCAGCAGAAGAAGATCACCTTCAAAGATGTGGCGGGCGTCGATGAGGCCAAGGAAGAGCTGAAGGAGATCATCGAGTACCTGCGCGAACCGGCGAAGTTTCAAAAGTTGGGCGGACGCATTCCCAAGGGGGTGCTGCTCGTTGGCCCTCCGGGGACCGGCAAGACGCTGCTGGCAAGGGCCGTGGCCGGCGAGGCCAACGTACCGTTCTTTTCGATCTCCGGTTCGGATTTCGTTGAGATGTTTGTGGGCGTGGGCGCAAGCCGCGTTCGCGATCTCTTCGAGCAAGGCAAGAAGAACGCGCCCTGCATCATCTTCATCGATGAAATCGACGCAGTGGGCCGCCATCGCGGGGCCGGGCTGGGCGGCGGACACGACGAACGCGAACAGACGCTGAATCAGCTTCTCGTCGAGATGGACGGCTTTGAGTCGAACGACGGCGTGATCCTGGTGGCCGCGACCAACCGGCCCGATGTGCTCGATCCGGCCCTGCTGCGGCCCGGACGCTTCGACCGCCGCGTGGTAGTCGGACTGCCCGATGTGCGTGGCCGCGAAGAGATCCTGCGCGTGCACGTGAAGAAGGTTCCAGTCTCGGACGACACCAACCTCAACATACTGGCTCGCGGTACACCGGGATTCAGCGGTGCCGACCTGGCCAACATGGTCAACGAGGCCGCTCTGAGCGCTGCGCGCATGAATCGCAAGCAAGTGACGATGTACGACTTCGAGGTTGCCAAGGACAAGGTGCTGATGGGCGCCGAACGCAAGTCCATGCTGCTGACCGAGGAGGAGAAGCGGGTGACTGCGTATCACGAGGCGGGCCACGCGCTGGTCTCATTCAAGCGCGAGCACTCCGACCCGATTCACAAAGTCACCATCATTCCGCGCGGCATGGCGCTGGGCGTGACGATCTTCCTGCCCGGAGACCGGCACAACTATACCAAGGAATATCTCGAGGCCAATCTTGCCATCGCTTACGGCGGACGGGTGGCGGAGGAGATCTTCCTCAACCAGATGTCTACGGGCGCGGGCAGCGATATCGAAAGCGCCACGGATACGGCGCGGCGCATGGTCTGCGAGTATGGCATGAGCCGGCTTGGTCCTCTCACTTTCGGCAAGAAGGAAGAGCAGATCTTCCTGGGCCGCGAGATCGCACAGCACCGCGACTTCAGCGAAGAGACGGCGCGGCAGATCGACCTCGAAGTGCGCCGGCTGATCGACGAGGCCTACCAGTCTGCACACACCATCGTGGAGACGAATGCCGACGCAATGCACCGCATCGCCGCAGCGCTACTGGAGCGCGAGACGATCGATGCCGAGGAAGTTCAGATGCTGATCGATGGCAAGGCACTGCCTCCGATTCGCTCGAATCTGGCTACGCCAAGCGACACCGGGAACGGCGAACAGCAACAGGTGCTGAAGCCGGATACTCGCGGGCCGGGTTTTCCGGAGGGTTCGCCCTCGCCTGCTTGATGGTGTTGTTACTCGGACTCAATCAAAAGGGCCACTCTTTGCGAGTGGTCCTTTTTGCGCATTTGGTTAGCCTTGCGGCAATCCTGGTCCCCCGTCCGACCGTCCGGCAACAATCGGAATCAAATTAGACTCGCGAAGTCCTGAGCTTTAGCTTCCAACCTGCCGATGGTGTAAGCGTTCGAAGACTCATATCCAAACGAAAAGCAGACTTGAAACTGCACGGATCAGTCTGTGCCTTTTTTTTTTGCGGTCTTGCGGGCAGATCTGGGAGAGAAAACTATATGAAGAATCTGCGGAACATTTTCGTCTTTATGCTGGCACTGTCGATTGCCCCAGCCGTGTGTGCGAAAGAGGCGGGCGACCAGTATCCAAACGGCGCCGAAAACTGGTTTGCCGGGGCAACTCCGCCTCCCGGTTTCTTTTACGTGAATTACTTCGGCTTTTACACCGGCGAGCTGAAAAGTGGTTCGGGCGACAAGGTAATCCTGAACGGGACGACACCTTCGGTGGATGCCACCTTCGATGCCTTCCGTTTCGTCGAGATGACCCATTTCAAAGTTCTTGGGGCCGACTACGGAATGCACGTAATCGTCCCTGTGGTCCATCAGTCGATGAATCTGAACGGCACGAATATCACATCCAGTGTGGGCGATCTCACGATCGATCCTTTCATCTTCGGTTGGCACCGGCCCCAGTGGCATGCTGTAGCGGCCGTCGACATCGATCTTCCCACGGGCGCTTACAACCAGAACGACCCGCGTGTCTGCGTGGGGGCGAACTATTACGCCTTTGAGCTTTTTTGGCTGCTTTCAGCTATATGCCAAAGACGAGCTGGGAAGCCTCAGTCAAGCTGATGTACAACGTCAAGACGACCAACCAAGCCACCAACTATCGCTCGGGCCAGGAATTCCACACGGATTTCCTGGCGGGCAAGCATTTCGGGAGTTGGATGCTCGGTGTCAGCGGCTATGCTCTCAAGCAAGTTACCGACGATACGGTCAATGGCCAAACCGAGTCGGCCGCGCCGGGCTTGTGGGATGCGGGCCGCGCGGGACAGGTGATCGCGGTTGGACCCAGCGCCGGCTACACGAACAAGCGTCACATGGCGTTCATGGCGCAGTGGCAGCACGAGACCTTAGTCCGCAACCGCTTCGGCGGAGACAAGGTTTGGTTCAAAATGATCATTCCGATTGACAGCATCTTTCACGGACCGAAACAATAGGCGATGGATTCGGGCGATGAAGGAAAGTGACCCATGTAGGCGGCCGAGTCCAATCGATCCAAGGACTTGAGCTATAACCCGCAACCCGTGCCAACCTCTTCGAAGACAGTCGGCGGACGATTCCGAATGGCAGCGTCGATGCCGCTCTTGAGGTGAGCGAGAAACTCAGACTAGTCAACTGCTAGCCTAGGAGGAAACCATGGCAGTACACGAAATACCGGGCATTCTTCTCGTTGAATGGAACGAAGAAGGCAAAGCGATGATTGACACCTGGTCAACTTACATGATTCAGGTCCCGCAGTTTCGCGAAGCGATCCTGACCAAGGGGATTGCGTATGCCAAGGCCCATGGCGCCCGAGCGTGGATCGTGGACTCCTCCAAAGCAAAAGGCGCTTTTCCCCAGGAAGTGCAGACCCTTATTGAGACTGAGGTCTTCAAGGCCTTCGCTTCAATTGGCATCAAGTATTTCATCACGATCAAGTCGGCTTCAGCGGTCACAAACATGTCCATTGGCCGCTACACCGCAAACCTCGGTCCATTTGGAATCAAAATGGTTGAGGTTCCGGACGTCGATAAGGCAATCGCCTGGCTGAAGGAACATCCGTAGACGAGATCGCGCGACCGAGCGCATCCGGCCGCTGACTCGAGACGCCGTAGCCAGGTTGCCTGGCGAGGATGCGCTCGGCGCTCCTGAGTGCGGCGTTAGCCTCGCCATGGGAACGCGGGATCGCAATTGAAACTGAAGAAGAAATGGGGTCATTCGTTCAGGCGGATGACCCTTTTTCGCGTTTGAAGCAAAACCATTCGCAATAATTGAACATGGGACTCTTGTCCCTCGACATAAGTAATGAACGCGCATGATTAGGATCTGAGAATGGGCGAAGGATTCAACGAGCGCTGCCTGGGGCTGGTCGGCGGCCTTGGAGTCGGGGCAACAATTCACTATTACCGGGAATTGGTGAAGCTGCATAGCGAACGCGGGTGCGTGCCCAATCTCTTGATTGTTCACGCAGACGTGAATCTCGTTCTGAAATATGCAGCGGCAGAAGACACGCACCAGTTAGCCACATATCTTGCCGCACTGCTTGAGCGGCTGGCCGCCGGGGGCGCGCGGATCTCGGCGATTCCCTCAGTGACGCCACATATCTGCGCCGCCGAACTCCTCGAACTGACTCCAATTCCGCTGGTAAGCCTCCCTGGCGAGATTCTTCGCGAGGTAGAAGCCAGAAAAATCAAAAAGGTCGCCCTGTTGGGTACGCGCTCCACGATGGAGACCAAAATGTTCGGTCTGCTATCGCGCGTTGAGGTCGTGGAGCTGAGGTCCGACGTGGTCGATTCAATCCACCAGGCCTATGTGCAAATCGTGTATGCGGGCCAAGGTACTGAGGAGCATTATCGGCTGCTGCGCAGTATCGCACTCGCGATCTGCGATCGCGATAAAGTGGACGCCGTCGTTCTGGCCGGTACTGAGTTGTCGCTGGTCTTCAATGAGGCGAATACGGACTTCCCGCACATCGACGGCGCCCGCGTTCACCTTGCGGCGATCATGCGCAGGCTCTTCGCTGAAACCGAATGAGATGCGTCCCTCGTCAGAAGATCTTGTAGCTGACGCCGGCGCTGGCGCCGTAGGGCGAGAGTGTGGAATTTCCCCAGGCGGGCCAGTATTGGTACTCGGCGTCGAAGGCGCGGATGCTGATCCGCTTCGTCAGCCTCACATCCATGCCGCCGCCAAAGGCCATGGCCGTGAAGCTGCCGTGTTCGCCGCCGCCCAGGTCCATCTTTGAAAGGCCCGCGAGCACCTTGGCATAGACGGTAGCTTTCCAGAAGTGGTAGACAGGAACCCTTGGACCGACCAGATAGTTGTCTTCATGAGTGTCCTGATCCAAATAAACTTGAGTGTTGGTATAAACGGCTCGATCATAGACGCCCTGAGGTCTATTGAAGCGCAGCCAGCGCGCCTCACCCTCAATCTGAACCCAACGATTGAATCTCAGATCAACAAAGGCCCCTGGACCGATGAGCGGTTGGCTGGCGGCTCCTGCGAAGGGGTACCAGAGGGTGTTCGGCGCTTCGGCATACCCACCCGCATAATCGGGTTGGAAGACGGAGGCCAGACCGCCTACGGTGATCGAGAACTGGCGGGCGGTGGCTGAAGGAACGGCTTGCGCTCGAACGGTAACGGCCGCCGCGGCAAGCAGGATGCATGAGAAAACAACTGCAGATCGCTTCATAAGCACAATGTCGTCCAATCCGGGTGAATCTTCACTGCCGACAAGACTCAAAACCAACTGGGTTTGGAATCCCTTCGCCGGAGACGCCGGGCGGCGGATATGGGCCGGGATTCTCGGTGCATGCCTACTGTTGCGGCGGGTTCGAAGGGTTCGCTGCAGGCTGGGACGCGTCGCCGCCGGCGGCTGGTGGTGCAGTCCCAGAGGGTGCGGCAGTCTGCGGTGCCGGTTCAGCCGCCGGAGGAGTTGCCGGCGGAGCAGAACCGGGTGCAGTTGCCGGCTGGGCGGAGGGATCGGACGCCTGCGGAGGCGCTGCCGCGGGCGCTGCGGCGGCAGGCGGGACCGGGGGCGCCAGATGTGCCGCATCGTAGCGTTGCAACTTGTAGAAGACCGGTGTCAGTTCCAGCGGCATCTTGTCGCGAGGATTCATGTAAGCGTAGATTTTGGCGTTAAGCTGGTGCACCTTGTCGTCCCAAGGATCGGTCTTAAGCCAACTGCCGAGAGGCAGGGCAGGCCGCTGGGTAAGATCGTCCCAATTCAACGCGGGCGCCATCTTCATCAGATCGGCCATCCACGGTGTGCCGGTGCCATCGACCCTGTCGAGCAGCGAGTCACCAAGCTTGGGAGTGTTTAAAGCCTTCAACTCCTTTGCCCGCTTGGCCAATTGCGCATAATAGAGACCGGCCGTCGGCAGTCTGTCTTTGTACATGGAGTTCTGCATGTACTCCATGGCCTTTTTGGCAGCCTCCGCGTTGTCGTGGTCGGAGTGGTACATGTCGATGCGCTTGAAGGTTGCCTCGTCGGGAAAGAGCAGACGATCGTTGAAGGCATAGCGGGTGTCGATGTGGTGGCCCATTACGATGTGGGCCAGTTCCATGGCCACAACCGAGGCGATCGATTCCTCATTGGGCAGGCTGTCGATGAGCCCCTTGCTGATGAGGATGGTGTTGCCGACGGTCGTCGTTTCGACGGTGGTCGAGAGCAGGATGCGGGTATGCACCTGGTCGGTAAAGGCCAGGTTGTTCGGCACCTGGAGATTGATCACGATCTGGTCGAGGACTGTATTTTCATAGCCGCCTGGAGTGAGCGGCGCCACGAGACCAGCTTCCACCAGCCGGTCGATCACGTTGTTCTCAGCCTGTGTCACCCAGGCGCGCGTGGCTTGCAGCGGCCCCACATCCTGCGAGTCGTCGCTCTTGTCGACTGCATCGTCCACCTTGACGCTTACGTTCTCGCTCTCGCGCGAGGGCAGCTTGAGCGAGTAACCCCAGAAGTGCGTCTGGGCCTTCAGCCCTTCACCCTTCTGGTCGTCGCCGCGGTGCGTCTCCTCGACGTAAACGGCCACCGGCAGCCAGATTCCCGGCTGCACGTTCATCCGCCAACTATCGAAGTGGAAGTAGTAGCGCGAGTCGTCCTCGGATCTGGGCCCGGTGTAAGTTCCGTTGAAGCGAACGATGTTACCGTCCTGATCCTCGATCCAGATGCGCCCAAAGAACCGGCCCATGCCGGCAACCTTGGGATGCACGTCGTAGACCCAGGTGCGCACCGAGCCCAAAAACTCCCGCCGCACATAGCTGAAGACATAGTGCTGCGTGTCGAAACTCTTGGGGTCCATGAACATCATCTCGGTGAACCCCAATGGATTGTAGGTAAAGTGCGTGTCCAGCTTGAGCGCCCTGCTCAGATCGGTGATGGCCGAAAGCGACCCCTTGAAGAAGCCGTGCTTGGCGGACTCTCTGGGCTCGAAGGTCTTGTCGAAGAAGCCCTTGCCAAAATCGATGCGGCTGAGCATGTACTCGTCCGAGACCGGCACCTGATAGAGCTTCACATCTGGCTTGGTGTTTTGAATGTAGGTTTCGACCAGCGGAGTGCGCAGTTGGATATTCTTGATCAGCACCTTTTCGCGGCCAATGGCTCTCTCAACCAGCGCAGCCTGATCCGGTGTAAGCTGGTGAGCCTGGGCGTAGCTGGGTTCCTTCTTTTTCGCGTGCGCGCAAGCCACACTGAGGATCATAAACAGGAAGGCGAGGGAGATCTTCCGAAACGTCATGTCAGGCTCCTAAGCTGAGTTCTTTCAAGTCTTTTCTCGCCGCTTGCACCGTTCCGGCGTCCCGCGACCGAGCGCAGCCATTGTACTTGCGTGCTAGTTCGATGTTACGCCAATTGGAAGGAGATGGTAATGTTGGTTGTCATGTCCACGGCCTGGCCATTGCGCGTCGCGGGACTGAAACGAATCTGCTGCGCCACTCGCCGCGCCTCTTCATCCAGACCATGGCCAAGTCCATGCACGACCCCCTGGACAACCACCTGACCGCTGGCAGTGAACGTAACCCGCAGGATCACGTCGCCCTGCACCCTGAGTTGCTTGGCTTCGCTGGTGTACTCGGGCTGGGGCTTGGAGAGGACCTCGAGGTTGGTGGCAGCCGGTCCGGTGACAGGCCTTGGAGCCGCCAGCACGGCGGTAGGCGCAGCCGGAATGCCGGTCGAAGCCACCTTGCCGATGCCAGACGGGCCTTTTGCTACGGTGGCGACTGGAACAGCGACCGAGGCTACCCTGCCGCCCGGCCTGCCCCCATTGTTGCCAAATTTGATTCCATCGCCGATTCCGGTCGAGCCGACCACTCCATGGGGAGCAATTGCCGGTCCCTTCATATTCCCGTATTCGTTGCCGATGGCGGCCACCGTCGCCGGCCCTTTGGCGTTTGGATTGGGAACAACACCGAAGGTCTGGCCGAGATGAACTGGAGCGGTGGATGGTTTGACTTTGTTGTCTTGCGCGGGCATGGCCGCCGGCCTTAGCGCTGATTTGGGCTGTGGCGCTTCGATCACATTCGGTTTGTCCGTCTTGAAGATCGGCGCGGGCAGCTTGACCTCGGCCACAATCGGCTTCAAATCCGGCTTGGGCTCCGGTCTGGGCATGTGGATCCTAGGCGCTTCAAACTTCACCTCCACAGGCTTGGGCGGCTCGACCTTGGGTGGAGGGGGCATCTTTTGCTTCGGCGGTGGCGGCGGCTGTTTGGCAGGGAGGATCAGGAGCGTCTCTTCGTACCTGTGCTGATCGATCACCTGCTTGGCCGTCGCTCCGATGTAGAGCATGATGGCTAGAATGACCCCGTTGATCACGGTACTGGTAAAAAATGAACCAAGGCTCCGCTCGGGCTCGGGAAGCAAACCGAGAGTGGCCCCTCCTGAATATGAATTCACCGCCATAGTTTCAGTCCTTGTTCGCGGCCATTGTGGCAACGCACTCTCGTACATTTGATGCTCGGATTTGCTAAAACAGAGAATCGAAACGCATCCCGACTAAAAGAACTCCGAGCTCCCGCGAAGCCCTTGCTCAACTGTACGAGCAATATATCGGCGAGAGACCGAGAACCTGCAACTGCCGCGCACCACTGCCGAACGGCTGCGATTCGTAGCTCAGTTCGCTGTTGTCGAGGGGATTCCGGGAGGCAGGAGACAGCCGCACCGCGTTTTGGTACGAAACTGGAATCAAAATGCCCATAGGCATTCCCGATTCGGGAAAGAGAAGCTTCTCCGTGCCTTAGGCTCGATGGCGGTGCGGCAACGCCAGTGCAACTGCAATCGGAGCGAAGCTCCCTGCTGCTTGAATCGCCGGTCACATGGACCTCGGACATTCGAACACCCCAATTCAGGTCCAAGGCGTTGAATAAATCTTCAATCCCTCACCTTTCAGAGGGATACCAACTTCCCGGCCTGCGCAAGATCAACCTTGCAAGACCATGCTCTGCGCTGCCCAGGCAGCACAGAAACCGATTACGGCTTGCCGTCTTTCTGACGGTCTGAGGGAGCGGCACAAGGCCAACTCCACATGCCCTCTGTATTAGACTCTAGGGTACACCAAAGTGCTCAGGAGGCATAGGGGTCTGTGAAGATACTAGTTACCGGAGGTGCGGGGTATATCGGTGGGACGGTCTCAGGATTGCTTGCCGAAACGGGCCATCAGGCGGTTGTCTATGACAATCTGAGCCACGGTCGCCAGGATCTCCTGCCCAAAGGCGTGGAATTCGTCGAGGGGGAGCTCGAAGACCGGCGCCGCCTGGAGCAGATCTTCATCGCGGCCAAAGGCCAGGGAGAGCCCTTCGATGGCGTCTTGCATTTCGCCGCACTGATCGAGGCCGGCGAGTCCATGATCCGGCCTGAGATCTACTTTCGCAACAACACAGCTTCGGCACTCGCGCTCCTTGAAGCGATACTGGCTCACGGCCCTCGGCGGCTGGTCTTCTCGTCGACGGCAGCAGTCTATGGAGAGCCGGAATCGATTCCAATCAAAGAGGATGCATGCCTTCATCCGACAAATGCTTATGGCGAGTCCAAGCTGATGGTGGAGCGGATGCTGGGCTGGTTCCATCGCATCCACGGGCTGCGTTCGGCCACGCTGCGCTACTTCAATGTGGCAGGAGCGTCGGAGGGGTCCGAGGGGGTGACGCGCGGCGAGGCGCACGAGCCAGAGTCGCACCTGATTCCGCTGGTTCTGGATGTGGCGCTAGGACGCCGCCAATCGATCAAGATCTTTGGCGACGACTATCCGACGCCGGACGGCACATGCATTCGCGACTACATCCATGTCTCCGACTTGAACGATGCGCACATGCTGGCTCTTGAAGCGCTGGAGGGGGACGCCGCGCGCAAAGCCCGGCTGATCTTCAACCTGGGGAACGGAAAAGGCTTCAGCGTACGCGAGGTGATCGAGTCGGCTCGGCGCGTGACCGGCCATCCGATTCCGGCAGAGGTTCAACCGCGTCGGCCCGGAGACCCTGCCGTGCTGGTGGCGAGCTCGGAGAAGGCCATACGCGAACTGGGCTGGAAGCCGAGATATTCGCAGCTTGACGAGATCGTGCGGACGGCATGGGTTTGGCATCAGAAGCGGTACCGAGGTTGACCCACCAGTAAAAACCCAATTAAATTCAGCTGACTTTGACGGATGCTCTTGACATTCGACCTACGGACCCGTCAACGTAAGTTGTTGAAAGCTATCTTCCCGAGCCATCGCGGCCTGCTTCCCCAATGCAGAACGACGCGCGGCTACACAGTGAGGTCATCGGTCCTATGGCATCCAGCCTGTCTTCACGCAAGGGCGTGGAGGGCGTTACCAGTTTGCCCCGCGTCATTCTTGGTTCCTCGCTTGGAACCATGATCGAGTGGTACGACTTTTATATCTTCGGCTCGCTGACCACCGTGCTGGCGCTCAAGTTCTACCCGCCGGGCAACGATACATTTGCCCTGATCGCCTACCTGGCGACCTTTGCCGTGGGCTTTCTGGTGCGTCCCTTCGGGGCCTTGTTTTTTGGCCGGTTGGGCGACATGGCGGGGCGCAGAATCGCCTTTATTCTGACGCTGTCGATTATGGGCGCCGCAACTGCTTCGATCGGGCTGCTGCCGACTTACCATACGGCCGGCTGGTTCTCGCCCGTGATGTTGATTCTGATCCGCGTACTGCAAGGGTTGGCGCTGGGGGGCGAGTACGGCGGGGCAGCCGTATTTGTGGCCGAGCATGTGCCCGACAACCGGCGCGGCTTCTATACCAGCTTCATTCAGATCACGGCCACGCTGGGACTGTTCATCTCGCTGACGGTGATTGTTGTGACCCAGCAGAGCATGACTCCGGCTACGTTCCAGGCATGGGGCTGGCGGCTGCCTTTCCTGCTCTCGATTGTGCTGGTCACGATCTCGCTCTATATCCGGCTCAAGATGAAAGAGTCGCCAATCTTCGCTCAGATCAAGGGCGCGGGGATGAGCTCCGCCAAGCCGCTGACAGAGGCTTTTACGCAATGGCCCAACCTGAAACGGGTGCTGATCTCGCTGCTGGGCGCGACGATGGGACAGGGCGTGGTTTGGTACACGGGGCAGTTTTACGCGCTGTTTTATTTGCAGACGGTACTGAAAGTGAATCCCAAGATGGCCAACATCATAGTGGCTGCCGCCCTGCTGCTTTCGATGCCTTTCTTTACCGCCTTTGGCGCGCTTAGCGACAGAATTGGCCGAAAGAAGCTGATGATGACGTCGCTGCTGCTCGCGGTGGTCTTTTACATCCCCATCTACCACGGAATGCAGAAGGCGGCGGGCAACAACGTGATTCGGGTCAGTTCGGTGAAGGACAAGGTAACGGGAGCAATCAAGCTGACGCCGCTGACCATTGACGCTTCTGGCAAGGAGGTTCCCGCCAAGGAGGCTGCCAACGCCAACCAACCGCTGTTGGTGTTGCTGATCTGGATCCAGGTGATCTTCGTGTGCATGATCTATGGGCCGATCGCGGCTTATCTCGTGGAGGCCTTCCCGGCCAAGGTGCGCTACACCTCGGTCTCGCTGCCCTACCATATCGGCAACGGCGTCTTTGGAGGCCTCTTGCCGCTGATTGGGCTGGGGCTTTGCGCATCGACGGGGAACATCTACGCCGGGCTCTACTATCCGATTGGGGTGGCCGCGGTCTGCTTTGTTCTCGGAATGTTGCTGCTCAAGGAAACGCATGGGACGCTGATCTGGGACGAGGTGGGGACGAAGGCCTAGGGAATTTGGCGGGCAGAACCGGGATAGAGGCATAACTCATTTGTAACTGCGGAGCTTTCGGGCTATGCTTTCGGCATGAGATTTCGAAGGAGTTTTGGGTTGCTTGGCTGGCTGTGGGCATTTTTTGCGTGCGACGGGGTCTATTCTTGGTTGGCTGGGGGCCACCCGAGACCCTTGTCGATCATTAACGTCATCTGCCCCATTCTACTGGTCGCATACCAGGCATTCGGTCGCTACTTCATTTATTGGGATCTTGACTCCAACGGAATTCACGAATGGTGGTTTGGCCACAAGAAGGAACTCTTGACCGCATGGGACAAGACCCTCGTTGTCCGCAACTTTCTACCGGGCGTGCGTTGGGACGGCACCGTTTCGATCTATCTCGATGATCCCGGTACAAAGTTGGGATTTAGCTACTTCGTGACCACCCCTCAACGTCGCAAGGAGTTCATTGCGGCAATAAGGCAATATGCACCTCAGGCAAAGTTTCGGGTTTAAGACCGTCCAATCCCGAGAGCGGACGCGAATCGGCTTGCCGGCTGTGTGCTTGTCTCGGTAGAGTTTTTCCACGTGGCTCCCTGCGTAGCCAAACTTTGCAAGGGGCCTTAAGCCGTATCGATTCTTCATTCCCTAAAGGACGTACGCATGTCTTCCCTGCCAGAATCCGTTGTTGCCGGCCTTGTTGCTATTGCCAATCAAGACATCGACTCGACACTGCGCGAGCACCGCGTCTTCCCCCCGCCGGAGGAATTCGCCGCCAAGGCGCATATCAAAAGCCTCGCCGAATACGAGACTCTCTACAAGCAATCGATCGATAACCCAGAGGCCTTTTGGTCCGGCGTTGCCCAGGAACTGCATTGGTTCAAACCATGGGACAAGGTGCTGGAGTGGAATCTTCCATCGGCTCAATGGTTTGTGGGTGGAAAAATCAATCTCTGCTACAACTGCGTGGATCGCCATGCGCTGGGCGCCCGGCGGGACAAGACTGCGCTGATCTGGGAGGGTGAGCCGGGTGAGATTCGCCGGTTGACCTATGCCGAGCTTCATATCGAGGTGCAGAAGTTCGCGAATGCTCTGAAGGCGCTCGGCATCAAAAAGGGCGACCGTGTGGCCGTGTACATGGGCATGACCCCCGAGTTGGCGATTGCTCTGCTGGCCTGCGCGCGGATCGGAGCGATTCACTCGGTGATCTTTGGCGGGTTTGCCGCCAACGCCATCGCCGATCGGGTAAACGACTCGTCTTGCGTGGCGATTCTCACCCAGGATTCGAGCTACCGTCGCGGCAACGAGATTCAGCTCAAACGCACCGTCGACGAGGCCATGAACGCGTGCCACACGGTCAAGCACGTCGTTGTCTTCCGCCGCACCGGTACGCCGGTCAAGATGGTCGAGGGGCGCGATCACTGGTGGCACGAGCTGATGGCCGCCGCGGCGCCTGTGTGCCCGGCCGAGGAGTTGGACTCGGAAGACCCGCTGTACATTCTGTATACCTCCGGGACAACGGGAAAGCCGAAGGGGCTGGTCCACACGACAGGCGGCTACTCGGTGCAAACCTACATTACGACCAAGTACATCTTCGACATCCGCGACGAGGACGTCTACTGGTGCACGGCTGATATTGGCTGGGTCACTGGGCACTCCTATGTGGTCTACGGTCCTTTGCAGAACGGCGCCACTGTGCTGATGTACGAGGGTGCGCCGAACTGGCCGGATTTTTCACGATTCTGGAAGATCGTCGACGACCACAAGGTCACGGTCTTCTATACCGCGCCGACGGCCATCCGTGCCTTCATGAAGTGGGGCGATCAGCATGTTGAGAAGCACGATCTGAGTTCACTTCGACTCCTCGGCACGGTTGGCGAGCCCATCAATCCCGAGGCCTGGATGTGGTACCGGGAGAAGATCGGCCATAACCGCTGCCCAATCGTCGATACCTGGTGGCAGACCGAGACAGGAGCGATCATGATTGCGCCGATTCCTGGGGCAGTGGCGGCAAAGCCCGGTTCGGCGACGCGGCCGTTTTTTGGCATTCTGCCCGAGGTGGTCAACAAGCAGGGCGAGCCGGTGCCTGCGGGGAGCGGCGGGCTGCTGGTGATTCGCAAGCCGTGGCCTTCGATGGCGCGTACGGTCTATGGCGATCCGGAGCGATACAAGAAGACCTACTGGAGCGATGTGGAGGGTTGCTACTTTACCGGAGACGGCGCGCGGCAAGATGCCGACGGCTACTTCTGGCTGATGGGACGGGTGGACGACGTAATCAACGTCAGCGGACACAGGCTGGGAACGATGGAGGTCGAGTCGGCACTGGTGGCGCATCCCAAGGTGGCCGAGGCGGCTGTGGTGGGACGCCCCGATGAGCTGAAGGGGCAGGCGATCTCTGCTTTCGTCTCGCTTGAGAGCGGGAATGAACCCAGTGAGGCGCTCAAAGACGAGCTGCGCAAATGGGTCTCGAAGGAGATCGGTTCGCTTGCCCGTCCCGACGATATTCGCTTTACCGAAGCTCTTCCGAAAACGCGCTCGGGCAAGATCATGCGGCGGCTGTTGCGCGAACTGGCCACACATGGCGAGATCAAAGGCGATACCACGACGCTCGAAGACTTCACCGTGATCGCCAAGCTGCGCGAGGCCGAAGAGGGGTGAGCGGCAGCGTTCTCAATCTGGGTTGACTGCAATCCAGAATGCTTCTAATCTCAAAATATGGAAGTGCAACTCAGCGTCGAGCAGGCAACCCAACTCTCCCGAATTGCCGACCAGACCGGCAGGAGCGCGGATGAGTTGGCACGTGAAGCCGTGGAACGCTTTCTGGCAGAAGAGGTCCGCTTTCATGCCGGCGTTCAAGCTGGACTGGATGCCGCGGCACGGGGCGATTTCGTCCCCATATCTGAGGTCTGGGCAAAAGTGGAACGTGTGTTGAAAACCTGAGCCCGTCCGAGACGAAAAGCAAATGCAAGTGCGATGGACGAGCCCCGCCGCTCAGGATCTTGAAGAGATAACCCGCTACATCCAGAGAGACAGTGAGTCCGTTGCGCGGGCCGTCGCCAAGACCCTTTTCGACGACGCCAATTCCCTTGACCTGATGCACTCCAGGGGCCGAGTGGGAAGAAGCCCAGGCACGCGGGAGCTTGTAATTCCAGGATTGCCTTACATCATCGTTTATCAAGTGAAGTCAACTGTGATTCAGATCCTCCATATCTATCACGGTGCCCGTGACTGGCAAGGAGAAAAGTAATCCTCGTAATCGACAACTGCGCGAGGCAGAGGAGGGATAGCGTGCGGCGATTAAGCTACGGCGTGGCGATGAGCGTGGATGGATTTATCGCCGGACCCAACAGTGAATACGACTGGATCCTTCCGGATCCCGCAATCGACTTCGCCGCCATGTTTTCCCGCTACGACACATTCCTGATGGGGCGGAAAACCTATGAGGTTGCCAGCGAGAGAGGCAAATCATGGGACAAGTTCGGGCAACGCTGGATCGTCGTTTCGCGGACGATGAAACCAGAGGATCATCCCTCGATCACGATTCTGAGCAGCGGCATCGCGGAAGCTGTGATTGCATTGAAGGCGCAGCCGGGCAAGGACATTTGGCTCTTCGGCGGCGGCGTGCTGTTTCGCTCTATGCTCGATGCCGGTCTGGTCGACCGAATTGAGGTCACGGTGATGCCGGTTCTGTTGGGAAGCGGGGTCCCGATGCTACCGGAGGGACGGCGACAGTCTCTTCATCTGACCAGCAACAAGGTGTTGCCAAGCGGAATTCTGATGCTGACATACACTCTTCCGGATTAAGCGGGGAGCGGAGATCGATCGGGGTTCAAAGGGAAGCACTCTGCTTAGCGGCTCAACAACCGACAGTTTGAAGCCGGCAGGTTGCGTTGCGCCGGGAAGTCGCCGGATTGCGGTTGTATCCGTCTGAAGGCGGAAGGCTTTGACCCGCCGGCAATAACAATCATCGAGCCCTATCAAATCTGCAGGGCCTTCGGAGTTGTGTAAAAGGTTGCGACTGGAGCCGCTCTGTCTGGTATTCTTGCCTTGCTTGATCCTCATGCGCTGGTTATTGATTGCCCTCCTCATCTCGCTCGCGGCGCTGCTGATTGCAGTTGCCGGAATGACGTTCCACATCTGGGTGCAGCGCGCTCGACTCCGTTCGAAGCCTTTCACCGGCGATGGACAACTCCCCGATTCGATCACCGCTCCGGCGGAAGAAACTGACGTAGAAAAAGAAATCTAAGTTCGGCTCCGAGGAAATCCCATGAGCAAAACACTGTCCGCCCGACTAGCCACCTCTGACCTGCCCCTTGCCGCAACGCCGGCTTGGCTGCGATCGACCGGGATTGTTCTTGCCGCGAGCGGCCTTGTGGCCCTATGCGCCCATATTGCCATCCCCCTCTATTTCACGCCCGTGCCGCTCTCGATGGCGCCGTTTGCCGTGCTGCTGCTGGGCCTGCTGCTCTCGCCGCGCATGGCCGCGTCTGCTCTCGGCGCCTACCTGATTGAAGGCGCAATCGGATTGCCGGTCTTCGCTCCCGGTCCGCTCTACGGCCTGGCGCACCTGCTCGGACCCACCGGCGGTTACCTTATCGTCTATCCTGCTGCCGCGGCTCTCATCTCATTCTTCTGGAAGCGCAGCGGGCGCAACTTTTCGGCAGCCCTGGCCAGCGCCGCCGCCGGTAACCTGGCAATTCTCCTCTGCGGCGCACTTTGGCTTGCGGCACTCACACACGCATCGGCGCAGACGGTCTTCTCGATGGCCGTGCTTCCCTTTCTGGCCGGAGACGCGCTCAAGATTGCAGCAGCCGCGGGGATTGCCGTCGGTTTCGAGCGCCTTCGTCGGTTTGCCCGGTGACCTTTCTTATTCGCCCATCCCTCCGCGAATGTGCGAAGGATGGGGCGCACAGATTTCAGCAGGAATGACAATGGCTTAACCCCCGATTGCAGTTCTGTTTCCGAAAGGACCTTGGTTCCCTATGAATAAAACAAATTCCCCAGTCGCCAGCCCTGCAGAGACGATCGAGATCTCCATCGCCCACAGTCCCGACTCCGATGACGCCTTCATGTTCTATGGACTGGCCACGAGCAAGGTCCGTGTCCCCGGCTACCGCTTCACCCACACCCTGTGCGACATCGAAACCCTCAACCGCCGCGCACAGGACGAGGCCTTCTTCGACGTCACCGCCATCAGCTTCCACGCCTACCCCTACCTCCAGCAGAATTACACGCTGATGGGATGCGGCGGCAGCGTCGGCGAGGGCTACGGACCCATGGTCGTCTCCCGGAATCCGCTGACGCCGGAGGATCTGGTCCGCATCAAACTCGCCGTTCCCGGCACTTTGACCACCGCCTATCTCTCGCTCAAGATCTTCAACCCCGAGATCCGCACAGAGACCGTTCAATTCGACAAGATCATTCCTGCCATTTTGGCCGGCGAATATGAAGCTGGACTCATCATCCACGAGGGCCAGCTCACTTACAATTCCAGCGGCCTCTACAAAGTCATTGACCTTGGCGCCTGGTGGCAGGAGAGTACCGGTCTGGTGCTGCCCCTGGGCGGAAATGCCATCCGCCGCTCTCTGGGCGCAGATACGCACAAGATCCTCTCCAAGGCTCTGCGCGACAGCATCCAGCATGCCCTCGACCACCGCGAGGCCGCCCTCGAATACGCCATGCAGTTTGCCCGCGACCTCGATACCCGCATGGCTAGCCGCTTCGTCAGCATGTATGTCAACGACCGCACGCTGGACTACGGCGCCGACGGCCGCGCGGCCATTCGCAAACTCCTCGACCTGGGCCATGAGCGCGGCATCATCCCCATCGCGCCTCATGTGGATTTTGTCGACTGAAGTCGCATGAAGGCCGGAGACGCATCCATGCCTGCGGACAAGCAAACCCGCCGTGCAGTCGTGCTCAGCCATGTGGTCTTTGAAGACCTCGGCACACTCGCCGGACCCCTGCTTGAGCGCGGCTTTGAGATCGAGAGCGTCGTTGCGGCCACGGCGCCCTTCCCTTTGGTGCGAGCAGAGTCTTGCGATCTTCTGGTCGTCATGGGCGGTCCCATGGGAGTTTACGAGCAGCAGGATTATCCATTCTTGACGGACGAGATCGCCTTGATCGGCCAGCGACTCGCCGCACGCAAGCCGATTCTCGGAGTTTGCCTGGGCGCGCAACTGATGGCCGCGTCTCTGGGCGCTCGCGTCTACCCGGGTGCGAATGGAAAAGAGATCGGTTGGTCAGCGCTTGATGCGGCTCCGACTTCGGCTCCGCCTGAATGGTTCGCCCCGCTCCTCGAAAACGGGCTCGAGGTCCTTCACTGGCACGGAGACACCTTCGACCTGCCGCCCGGCGCGCTCCATCTCGCCAGCTCAAAGCTCTACGCGAACCAGGCCTTCGCAATCGGAGACTCTGCACTGGCAGTGCAATTCCACCCCGAGGTCACAGCAGCAGGCCTCGAGAGCTGGTACCGGGGCCATGCCGTCGAGTTGCGGAATGCCGGAATCTCCGTCGCCGGCTTGCGCCAAGCGGCTCAGGAGCACGCCGCAACGCTCAAAGATGCGACTGCACTCTTCTTTAACCGCTGGCTTGACACTGTCCTCTAGCTCCGCTCGGCTTGGCCAGTTAGGAGCAAGGCGGCTTGTGACCTTCGATACCGGTGTTCCTGTTCAAAAGTCATTGAAAACTGCCAAGAATCTTTCGCTGATCTCTAAATGATTTCTAACCATCGCCGATGCATCCCCTAACGAGGATTTCAGGATGCTTCCCTACTCAGCGCATACGATTCTGCTCGCATCGGGTGAACCCACCCTGCTTGCCGCTCTGGAAACCGCTTTGACAGCCGACGGCGCACAGGTGGAGATCGTTCTCTCCGCAGAGGCAGCGCTGGCCGCTCTCAACGCATCCCCTGCGCCCACCCTGGCCCTGATTGACACCGCTTTGCCGTCGATAGAACTTGAGACGCCCCTCAGCGAATTACTGGCCTCAGTGCGCATCGAGACGCCGGCCCGTCGTTTCCCGATCGTCCTGATTTCGGACGCTGTCACCGCTCCCTGGCTCGACCGGCTGGCTGAGGGCGTCATTGACGACCTGCTGCCGCGCACCTGCGACCCCGCCTTCCTGCGCATCAGGCTTGACTCGGTGCTGCGCGACCATCGCCGCCTGCGCGAACTTGAACTGTTGCGCGAGGCCGCCGCCCTCAACGCCCAGATCGACCGGCTCACCGGCGTCTATAACCGCGAAACCATGCTCGCCATGCTCTTTCGCGAGACCGACCGCGTGCAACGGCTCAAGAGCTCTCTCTGCCTGATCCTTTTCGACATCGACGACTTCGGTCACTGGAATTCGCGCCTGGGCACCGAGGCCTGCGACGAACTATTATGTCAAGTCGCGACACGCTCGACGCGCCTCTTGCGCAGCTACGACCTGCTCGGCCGTCCTGGAAAGGATGAGTTCCTGATGGCTCTGCCCGGCTGCTCGAGCGTCAACGCTCTGGTGATGGCCGAGCGCCTGCGCATGGAGGTTTTCAGCTCGCCCTACCGCGTGGGCGGCGGCGCCATTCGTCTCTCTGCCTGTTTCGGCATAGCCAACAGCCTGGGCCGCTCCCCTGTAGTGGTTTTGCGCGAGGCCGAGCAAGCACTGCTGGTTGCCAAGGCCACAGGCCCCGAGTCGATTCAGTGCGCCGGTGATTTTCCGGAACCCAGCGCCGCACCGGTCGCCTTCCTCTCCTCAACCTCGGAGGATGAACTGCTCGCCTGGTAACAGGAAGAATCGCGCCGGGAAATCAGGGCTTCAGAACGGCATCCGGACCTCCGCACGATTCCGCGGCCCCCTCGGTTTGTTTCTCGACGATTTCGCGTACTGCGAGGTTGGAGCACTTGAAGCACAGGAGGGTTGATCAGGCTCAGGGACTTCGGTGGAAGCCCAGGCGATTTCCCGGAAATCGAGATCGGAGCCTCAGCAAGACTTTGCAGGTTGCTATTTCAGATCTCAGAAGCGGGAATTGAAGCGCCGGGTGCCCCATCCATTCCGCTTCTTTCTGCGGAATGGGTGGGAAACATCGACTCTCAATCGGCCCTCTTCTCGAGGAGAACTCGGATTCGCACCCGCCCCACCACAGGTGGTTTGCAGATAATAACGATCCCTTCCCGCACAATGAAGAAAACGGCTGCATTCCAGCCGCCGAGGGAGAGACTGCCATGACCGAAACCATCCAAGCTCCACCCGTCCCGCGCGAAGCCCCACCACCCAGCCCCGCCGCGCAAAACCCCGCCGTCGCCTTTTGCTGCGAGGTACACAAACGCGCTCTGAAGGCGGCCTCCGATAACGGCAGAAACCAGATCGGTGCCGTCTTGGACGCCGGAAGAGCCTACCGCAATGCCTTGCCTCCGCTCTCTGGGCACGAAAACATTCGAGACTTCATCGCCTGCATCGCCCATGGAATGTTGATGGGGGCAATCGAAGGGCCAGACGCTACCCGGCTCCTCTACGCCGCCCAGGTCGCCCACACCACTGACGCCAAGGGGCCCGGCAGGCCAAAAACCGCCAAATAAAAAACCCTCCCCCTGGGGGTTCGATTCTTCGTTTCTTCGCTTATTTACAGATGATCCAAAGGCTTTAGCCGCCAGCAACCCGTCAGATTCTCGCTCCGGAGCGGCTAATTACACACAGTTTTTCTGGTTCATGATCGTCGAATATTTAGAGCAGGTTCGGGGTGCGCAGCGCCGAGGCTTATTCAGGCGCCGAATCGGCCCATTGCGCTCCGCACTCTTCGCAGAGCCAGGAGTTCACCGGATCGGCATTCTCCAGCACCGGGTCTTCAGCGCCGCACTTGGGGCAAACAGGGAATTCGAACTCCGGAACCTCAATTTTTGATTCCTCGATGATGGCCTGCGGAATCGGCTGGGCGATGACCTGACGCGCCTGTTCGAGCTGATCGGCGGCAACCAGAATCCGGGGATCGAGCATGTCCATTGAAACCTTGAATCCTTGACCTTCAATCCAGCTCTCGATTCCAGCTTTCCGCAACGCCAGCCGAATCGGAGTCGCCTCTTCCAGGTCATTGCATACGCAGAGCAGCGTCTTCCAGGTGTATTCGTGGGGCAGATCGCTCTCGTTTACTTCGCCTTCTGCCATAGACCAGTCGGTGCTGTTACCCCATTGCGGAACCATCGGGAGTGCGGAGAGATTGGGCGCATTATCTGCCGGGCGCGGCCGACTCAGCCCGCGCTTCTTCATCTCGTCGCGGAGAACCTGTTGGGCCATCTCGGTTAAATCGCCTAGCTGAGCATCCAGTTCGAGCAACTCGGGGTCGCTCATCTCGCCATAGAGCTTGGTCAGGCTCTGCCAGTCAACCACATTTTCATCGAACATTTGTTGCAGTATACCTTTCTGATGGCGGTTCAACGGCCAGCGACAAAAACTCCTGGAAGACATCGTTGGACAGCAGTTGTCCCTGCGAAGTCAAGCGGACGATCTTGCCGTCGGAGACAAGCAGATCTGCCTCGACCAGTCGCGCCACTGCCTCAAGCCCCGCGGCAACCATTGCCAGGCCAAACTCTCGCTCCAGAGCGGCCAACTCGACGCCACTGTTGAGCCTCAGACCTAGAAACCATGCTTCCTCGTGCTGCTGGGCGGGCGAGTAAAAGGTGGCTTCAACCGGCCCTGAGCCGGCGAGATAAGCCGGCAGGTCGTCGGTTGTGGTGGAGCGGAGGACGTAATCATTCTGAGAGTCTGAGGAGCGACTCACGGCTTCGGTTTCTTTGCGAGGGCATGGCCTTGACCGCGCCGCGGCCGGGGCAAAAGAAGAACTCGGTTTTAGCTCCTGAGGGAATCTGCTTTGTGCTTCTTGCGTTCCTTCGGCGGCTAAAGCCGCGTCCGTAATTGGCTCTCTGATGGCACGGCTAAAGCCTTGCCCATTCAAGAACCCTGATGCATGCAACATGGAGGAGGCATCGAGGCCCAGTCCAAGATAAGGCCTCCGCTGCCAATAGCGGAGATTGTGGCTAGAGTGAAAGCCAGGCCGGGAAAAGTTTGAGATTTCGTATTGCTCCAGGCCGGCCTGGCCCAGCCGGTCTATGGCCGCCGTATACATTTGCGCAATGGCGTCGTCTGTCGGAACCAACTCAGCGTGGTAGCGGGTGCCGTGCGCAAGCATCTCACGGCCGAGGCGGGAGTCCTGGTCCACCTCGAGCATGTAAACGCTGGCGTGGGGGACGCCTGAGTCTGCAAGTACGGCCAGCGACTCATCCCACGAGGCCAGGGTCTGGCCGGCGAGGCCGGCAATCAGATCCACATTGAGATTGACGATGCCGGCTGCGCGCAGCCGGGCAATGTCGTTCAGGACCGCGGCGCGGCTATGCAGCCTGCCGCTCACCGCCGCCTCGCGGTCGATGAAAGACTGCGCGCCCAGGCTGACGCGATTGACTCCCGCGGCGACGAGCGCGTCCAGAGTCTCATCGCCAAGCTGGCCCGGTGCGCACTCGACTGTGATTTCGGCATCCGGATCAAGGTCGAACTCCGCACGCAATGCGACGAAGAGGCGGGCGATCAGCTCCGGGGCCAGCAAGCTGGGCGTTCCGCCGCCCAGGTAAACCGTGTCCACGCGATACGGAAGCTCTGCCCGCATTTGCTCCGCCCAGGGACGGGCAGCGCGCAGATCCTCAACGAGCCGGCTTACGTAGCGCGCGTGGTCGCTGGCCGGATAGACCCCCGAAGCAAAGTTGCAGTAGGTGCACTTTGACCGGCAAAACGGAATCGAGATGTAAATGCCGAGGGTGTCGTTGCCGGTTCGGGTCATGAAGAGATTGTTTCATGGGCGCAGTGGCGACTTCTGCGAATTACGCGCCGATTAAGTATCGCGCATTGCTGTCGTCGGCATGGGCGCAAATTCCGAGCATGAACCCGAATTCGTACCAGCGGCCGTTATTGTTCGTCTCATAGATGCTCACGCCACTGACGAGCAAGCTGACGATGAAAGTGATCGGAGCGATGAACCCGTGCCAGAGACCGCCAAGAAATCCGGCGGGCCTTGCGCCAGGCAATTTGTATTTCGATTTCAATCCAGCAACAGAAAGGATATTTTCCATGGTGGAAAGAAGGGTAATCGCACATTCCCCTCGCGTGCAAGAATTGAAAGAGGGGGATCCGGTTTGAAAGCCTGGCCAGTTCTGGGCATTGTCTTTGTCCAGACCATTCTGCTTCTCGCTCATTGGTTCATCTATCACACCTGGATCGTCTTCTGGGGCGACATGGGAGCCTGGCCTATGCTTGCTCTGAGAGCGGCAATCTTTCTGCTGGCTTTCAGTTTCATCGCTGCCGCCCTTTTCGGGTTCTACTTCGCAAACCGCTGGGTCACGATGCTTTATAGGCTCGCCGCGGTCTGGCTGGGACTGCTCAACTTCTTCTTCGTGGCCGCTTGCCTCTGTTGGCTGGCGAGGCTGACGCTGGCGCTTTTAGGCTTGACCACGAACAATCCACTGCTGGGGGCTATGTTCTACAGCCTGGCGGTGGTGGCGAGCCTCTACGGCCTGGTGAATGCGCGCCTCATTCGCGTCCGGCGCGTCCCTATCCAACTCGGCGGCCTGCCTGCATCGTGGCGAGGCCGCGCTGCGCTCGTGGTCAGCGACCTGCATCTTGGCCATGTCAACGGCTCCGGTTTCAGCCGCCGCATTGTTGAACTTGCCGCACGCCTGAATCCTCAGATCATCTTCTTCCCAGGCGATCTATTTGACGGCGCAAAGGCCGACGCCACGGCCCTGGCCGAGCCATTTCGCGCCCTTGCTCCGCCATTCGGAAGCTACTTTTCCACAGGCAACCATGACGAATTTGGCAACGCCGCCCGTTATGGCGAGGTGCTGACGCGCGTGGGCATTCGCGTACTGACCAATGAAAAAGTCATCGTGGATGGCCTCCAGATCGTCGGTGTCCCAAACGGCGACTCCGGCTATCCGATCCGGTTGCGTGCCACGCTGGAGAGCCTGGAACTCAATCCTGGCACTGCGAGCATTCTGCTCAACCACGTGCCCAATCGCCTCCCTATCATCGAACAGGCCGGCATCAGCCTGCAACTCTCCGGCCACACTCACGGCGGGCAGATCTTCCCCTTTACCTGGCTCACGCGACGCGCCTTCGGCAAATTCACCTACGGTTTGCAGCGTTTCGGAGCCTTGCAGGTTTACACATCGAGCGGGGCGGGGACCTGGGGACCTCCGATGCGGGTCGGGACCAGTCCCGAGGTTGTGCTGCTGACCTTCGAGTAGTAGAAGTGTGTTTGTAGCTTCATACGAATTGATGAGCGGAAATCATAACGGCCCTTGATGTCGGCTGTAGTCTAATCTCCGGCCCCAGAGACGGGTCGAGGAGGAAGTGCATCCTATCGTCACTTCTTCAATTGCTTCTGTTCTCAGGATTGTTTCTCGTAGCTTTACAAGCGCAGGAATTGGAGCACGCAGGAACTATGCAGCCACCCCACGATCTTTCAGTTTTGCTGGAAGTCCATCCGTCACCGAATGGAGTATGGGCAACGTTGACATTCACCAACCAAAGCGACCATCTTGCACCCCTGTTCAAGTGGAATGCCTGCTTCGGCGGCCGAATACAAAATGATGTTTTTACAATCGAGTTTGAGTCGGGTCGAGTCTCCTACACCGGCAAACTGACAAAGAGGCGCGCGCCCCTGAAGGACGATTTTGTTATCGTGCCGCAGGGAAAGAACGTCTCGTACACTGCGAATCTGACCGAGGTTTACCGATTTCCCACCGGCACGCACCGATACAAAGTCCGTTACTCAGCCACCAATCCACGCTTCGATGAAGCAGGAGTCGACGAACTCATGTCGAACGAGGCTGTCTTCGACGATTCCGAATCGTTGAAAGCAGTTTCGGCCAAGGCTACTGCCAAATCTTAGTTGTGATGCGGACAACAGGAGATTGCCGTCACAACGGGATAGCATGGGATATGCCTTTGTTCGGGCTGGAAATATTGACATCAGGAGAAGAGCGCAATGAGTGAGGAATCGCAGGCAATGGGGTCAAACGGCGGCGTGGTCCGGACCCATCTTCACGGGATCGAGTTGCTTTTGAACTCCCGGCTCAACAAGGGTACTGCATTCACCGAGGCAGAGCGCGACGCCTTTGGCCTGCATGGACTGCTGCCGCCTCACATCGGAAGCCTCGAAGACCAGAGGGAGCGCCGAAAGAGGGTGCTGGACGGCCGCGATACGGGATTCCTGAAGTACAGCAACATGCGCGATGTCCAGGACAACTGCGAGACGCTCTTCTACTCGCTGATCGCGCACTACACCGAAGAGTTGCTGCCCATCGTCTACACGCCGACGGTGGGCGAGGGCTGCCAGCGCTTCAGCGAGATCTGGCGCAGGCCCCGCGGCCTTTTCATCAGCTATCTCCACAAGAATCGCATCGAACAGATTCTCGCCGACCCGCGCTTCGACGAGGTGCGCTGCATCGTGGTCTCGGACGGAGAGCGGATTCTCGGACTCGGTGATCAGGGCGCCGGCGGCATGGGCATTCCCATCGGCAAGATGGCGCTCTATACAGCACTCGGCGGCATACCGCCCGAACATTGCCTGCCGATTCTGCTCGACGTGGGTACCGACCGCGAAGCCCTGCTCAACGATCCGATTTATATCGGCTGGCAGCACAAGCGCGTGCGCGGGGCCGAATACGACGAGTTCATCGAGGAGTTCGTCACCGCCGTCGAGCGCCGCTGGCCCAACATTCTGCTGCAATGGGAAGACTTCGCCGGCGTCAACGCGGCCATTCTGCTCCGGCGCTATCGTGACCGGCTCTGTACCTTCAACGATGACATCCAAGGCACTGCGGCCATTACAACTGGCACGATACTGGCAGCTGTGCGTGCCACGGGGCGTCCGCTCAAAGATCAAGTGATTGCCATGTATGGCAGCGGATCGGCGGGCATCGGCATCGGCGATCTGCTGATTGCCGCGATGAAGGAAGAAGGCTTGAGCGAAGAGCAGGCTCGCAAGCGCATCTACGCCTTCAATCGCTACGGACTGCTGATCGAGGGATGCGACGGCATCCGCCCCGGCCAGGAGCCGCTGCTGCGCAAGCGCTCCGACGTCGAGGGATGGAAGCTGACTCACTCCGGACCCGGCCTCTGCTCGATTTCGTTGTTCGATGTAGTGGCCAATGCCGGTGTCACGGTGCTGGTAGGCGTCTCGGCTCAGACCGGCGCATTCACAGAGAATATCGTTCGCGAAATGGCCCGGCATATCGAGCGGCCGGTTATCTTCCCGCTCTCCAATCCCACTTCGAAGTCTGAGGCTACGCCGGCCGATCTGCTGCGCTGGACCGACGGCCGCGTGCTGGTTGGCACAGGAAGCCCCTTCCCGCCGGTTGAGGTCAAGGGGAAGCTGGTGCGCATCTCGCAGGTCAACAACTCGTTCATCTTTCCCGGCCTGGCGCTGGGCATTCTGGTCTCGCGGACCTCACGAGTTTCCGATGCGATGATCATGGCCTCCGCCAAGGCGCTGGCCAGCCTCTCGCCGACGATTGAAGCCCCGGAGGCTCCGCTGCTGCCACCCATCGCCGATTGCCGCAAGGTGAGCCTGGTGGTGGCCGAGGCGGTCGCCAAGCAGGCCATGGCCGACGGCACCGCCGAAACCGTGGACGATGCTACGCTACGCGAGCGGCTGCGGGCTTATGTCTGGGAGCCAGTTTATCAACCTTATGAGCGGATTGTTTGATTCTGCAGCGGTAAGCGGGAATATTCTCTCGACTCGTCGCAAAAGCAGGAGAGCTATTTTGGATCAGCTTGCGTCCAATGGTGCAAGCTGACCGGATTCTCAACCCCCATTGCAATTAGAAAGGGAGGGTTTCGTGCGTATCCGCTATCTCATTGCTTTCGTCCTTGCCGCTACAACCATTGCAGCTCAACAACCAGCCAATCAGCCCCCAGCGCAGCCATCCGCGCTTACGATCTACAACGAAGACTTCGCCGTTGTACGTTCACAGATCGATCTCGATCTTCACTCCGGCATCAACGAAGTCACTACCAATCAAGTTACGACTCAGCTCGAACCCGACTCGGTTGTATTGAGAGATCCAGCCATTCACGATTCGTCGAAGAAGCCTGGTTTCCACATCGTCGAGCAGAACTATGACGCCGGCGTCGTCACGCAGGACTGGCTTCTCCAGAAGTACGAAGGCAAAACCATTGAGTTTCAGCGATCCGAAAGATTTCTGCTTGACGGGAAGATTGTGCCCGCGGAGATCGTACAAGGTAAGATCGTCCGCGCACCCCAACCGAGCACACAATACGGTTACCCTCAAAATCAGGCTCTTATCGAGGTCGATGGCAAGTTGCAATTTCAGCTCCCCGGAACACCGCTCTTTCCTGCCTCAACCGACGGATTGCTGCTGAAGCCGACCCTGCGCTGGCAGATCGACGCCGAGAAGCCCCTCAAGCTCTCGGCGGAGTTAGCGTACATCACGGGTGGTCTCAGTTGGGAGGCAACCTACAACGTCGTCGCACCCAATGCCAGCGACACAGTCGGCAAGGCCGCAGCGACCAACGCGGCAAGCGATGAGAAAGCAGACCTGGTCGGTTGGGTCACGATCCACAACAAGAGCGGATCGGATTTTACGCAGGCCAGGATCAAGCTCATGGCCGGAGATGTGGCGAAAATCAGTCCGAGTAACGGCCGCTCAGCCGGAAAATACTCGATAAGCGCCGGTGCGATCTCAGTTCAAGGTGATGCACAGGTCACCCAGAAGGCCTTTGACGACTTTCATCTCTACGACCTCAACCGCACCGCCTCGCTGAGCGACGGCGAGACCAAGCAGATCCAGTTCATCGAGGCTTCGGGTATCACGCTCTCACGTAGTTACCACTACGATGGCGCCGACGCAGCCCGCAGGCCCATTTCTCAATACGGAAACAACTATATCGGCGAGAGAACTTACGGTTTGAATGTGGATAACACCAAGGTCTCAATTCTCGAAGAGTTCAAGAACACGCAGGCCAACCATCTAGGTATCCCATTGCCCGCAGGCCGCATTCGCCTTTACCGGCGGGACGCCGATGGTCAAATGGAATTCGTAGGCGAGAGCACCATCAACCACACACCGACCGAAGAGACCGTAAAGGTCAATACCGGCAACGCTTTCGACGTGAAAGGCTCACGCCGCCAGACCGACTTTCACATCAACCAGAACGACCATATCATCGACGAGACATTCGAGATAAAGCTCACCAATCAAAAGCCTGGACCGGTCAATGTCGAGGTTCTTGAGCACCTTTATCGCTGCGATAATTGGGAGATACAGCACAAATCCGCCGAATATGCCAAACTCGACAGCCACACCGTCGAATTTCCCATCCAGGTTCCCGCCAAAGGCGAGGCGACCCTCACTTACTCAGTCCGGTATACGTGGTAACGGGCGGCATTTCGTCCGGTCCTTTTGAATCTTGTCATCCCCGGGTTTTGAATTCGAAGCCTGGGGATGCACGCCTAAACTAATGTCCGCGGCGGGGCTCGCCTTCTTCGGGTAGCTCGGGAGGAGCATCCTTCAGGCGCTTCTGTCCGCGGCGGCCTAGGAGGAGCATGGTCAGGCCGAAGACCAACAGGACCAGGCCCCACCAGAGATTGGCGTTGATGCCCAGGCTGGGGGCGTAAAGGACGGCGTTGCCGTTCGTCTTCAGGCCAAAAAGAGTGAGGATCAGGCCAACCAGCGTAAACATAAGTCCCAACGGTACGCGCAGATCGAGAATCATCTTCAGCTCCCCTTCTCAGTAAAAGAAAATGTTGATGGCAATGGCGCCCACTAAGACTGCCACTGCCAGAGCTTCTGGCCGCTTCCACCAGACAATGTGAGCACGCGCAGGCTTGGGCGTTAGTGAATGAACCAGCCCTACGAGCTCCGCCTCGGGGCGCGGCTTGGTGGCCAGGCTCACTACGACGGCGACGATAAAGTTGGTGCTGAAGGCGAAGATGGCGCCCCAGAAGTTCTGCGCCATGTCGCTGGGGTAGTGGTGCAGGACGGTGATCCATCCGCCGTGAATGCCGGCGTGGGCCTCGATGGGCAAGGTCAGCCCGTGGTGCAACATGGCAGCCGAGGTGCCCGCGATCAGGCCTGCGAATGCGCCGTGACCGGTGGCGCGCTTCCAGAACATGCCCAGCAGGAAGGTCGCAAAGAGCGGCGCATTGACGAATGAGAAGACCAGTTGCAGCGTGTCCATGATGTTGTTGAAGTTGATGGCCGCATAGGCCGTCGCAATCGACAGCAGAATGCCGCCGACCGTCGCCCATCGACCGACAGCCATGTAGTGCCGGTCACTGGCGCCCTTGCGAATGTAGGACTGGTAAAGGTCATAAGTAAAGACGGTGTTGAAGGCCGTCACGTTGCCCGCCATGCCGCTCATGAAACTGGCCAGCAGGGCCGTGAGGCCCAGGCCGAGAATGCCGGTGGGAAAGAAATGCAGCAGCATGTTCGGCGTGGCCATGTCGTAGTCGAGCAGTGGCTGGCCGCTCGCCGTCAGCATCGGCTTGCCGGTGACCGGATTGATCTTGGCCGGAACCAGGCCGCGGCCCTGCTCCGCCTGCGGTGAGACGACCGTGGTTTCGTGATAGATCACTCCGTTTTCGTTGCGAATAACAGTCGTGGTGTGCGGCGTGGGCAGGCCAATGGCGAGAATGCCGGGCAGAATCACGAGAAACGGAAAGAGCATCTTGGGTACGGCGGCGATCAGCGGTACTCTGCGCGCCGACTCCATATTCTTCGAGGCCATGGCCGTCTGGATGACTAGGAAGTCCGTGCACCAATAGCCCGAGCCGAGCACGAATCCCAGACCCATGCCGATGCCGATGATCTCGATGCCCATGGGGTTGGTGGAGGCGTGAGCCACGCCCTTCCACTCATGCATGTAGGCCATGGGGACCGAGGCTTTGAGGCCGCTCCAGCCGCCGATGTTGCGCAGGCCAAGATACACGAGAGGAAAGAAACCCGCGATAATCAAAAAGAATTGAAGAACCTCGTTGTAGATGGCGCTGGTGAGTCCGCCGAGAAAAATATACAACAGCACAATCGCCGCCGACAGCACGATCGAGAAGGTGAAGATGCCCTCCGGCGCCCAGCCCAGCGCGCGGAAGAGCCCATCGAAGACATGCAACGCCTGGATCAGCCGCGCCATGGCGTACATCGAGATGCCGGAACTGAAGACCGTCATCACGGCAAACGAACAGGCGTTCAACGCGCGCGTCTTTTCGTCGAACCTCATGCGGAGAAACTCGGGGACGCTGCGTGCCTTTGATCCGTAGTAGAAGGGCATCATGAAGATGCCCACAAAAATCATGGCAGGGATGGCGCCGATGCCGTAGAAGTGGGCTGTCTCAAGGCCGTACTTGGCGCCGGAAGCGCCCATGCCGATGACCTCTTGCGCTCCGAGGTTGGCGCTGATGAAGGCGAGACCGCAGATCCAGGCGGGCAGCGCGCGGCCGGCCTGGAAGAAGTCCTTGCTTGTCTTCATTGAGCGGCGGAGGGCGAAGCCGATGCCCAGGACAAAGACAAAATACAACAGCATGATCAGCCAATCGACTCGGGTGAGGTTCAGCACGAACGGCTCCTTTGAGCAGCAGCGGTCTAGGACTTTATTCGAGGATCTTCAGATGCACCAAAAACCACTTTACGCAGGGGGACGGAGGCGAGTCCAGCAAATCATGAAAATGTTTTCATTGCCACCCGCTTCCCTGCCCCAAAGCCTCGCAGTTTAAACTGGATTCTCATGATTCTCACTCTTCAATGGACTCCGGAAGGCGTCCGTTTCATCGACCAGACCAAGCTTCCCCTTGAGGAGAGCTATGTACTCGCCGCCACCTATGAACAAGTGGCCGAGGTAATTGAAACCATGGTGGTGCGCGGAGCGCCGGCGATCGGCGTCTCGGCTGCCTATGGCGTCGCAGTGGGCGCCCTGGGCACGAAGGCCGCTACCGCTGCCGATTTTGCGCCGGAGTTTGAGCTGATCTGCGCGCGGCTGACCGCGACAAGGCCCACGGCGGTGAACCTGTTCTGGGCCATCGACCGCATGAAGCGGGTCTTCGCGGGATTGATGGCCGAGGGCGCAAGCCTTGACCAGATCAAGGCAATCCTGCTGGCCGAGGCCCATGCGATGTACGAGGCCGATATTGCCGCCTGCAAGAAAATGGGGGCCTACGGCGGAGTGTTGCTACCCGACGAGGGCGGAGTGTTGACCCACTGCAACGCCGGAGCGTTGGCGACGTGCGGCTATGGGACGGCTCTGGGAGTGATTCGCTCAGCGGTCGAGCTGGGCAAGCGGATTCATGTCTATGCCGACGAAACGCGGCCGTTTCTGCAAGGCGCGCGGCTCACGGCCTGGGAACTGATGGCCGACAACATTCCCACAACCGTGATCTGCGACAACATGGCCGCCAGCCTGATGCGGGCCGGGCGCATTCAGGCCGTGGTCGTCGGCGCGGATCGCATCGCGGCCAATGGCGACACGGCCAACAAGATCGGCACCTACAACGTGGCGATTCTGGCGCATGAGCATGGCATTCCGTTCTATGTGGCCGCGCCCTGGTCCACTATCGACCTGGCGACCGCGACCGGCGAAGCGATTCCCATCGAGGAGCGGCCGGCGGTTGAGGTCACGCACCACGGCGGCAAGCAGCTCACTCCCAATGGAGTTGGCATCTGCAATCCGGCCTTTGATGTGACGCCGGCAAAGTACATCGCCGCCATCGTGACGGAACGCGGCTTGTTGCGCGCACCATTTGTCGCGTCGCTGCAAGCGATGGGGCAAACAACGAAGGAGTGAACAAATGGCCTACCGCCTGGCCTGCGCTGTCTTGGGAGCGGTGAAAACCATCTTAGGCTTCTCGACGAGCATCACATTTGCCTGAACTGGCTCCGTGTGTGTACCGCGTTTGACTTGATTGCCTCTGAGCGTCAGGGAACCCTTGGCGATCTCAGCATCGCCGCTCCAAAGATCAAAGCGCGCCAGCGCTGGCGGAACTGGACCTGAGCCGGTAGCTGCCGTGACCGATCCGCGCTTCCACTCAAAGTGAAGTGCGCCTTGGGCCGAGGCCGCCAGGTCGTCGCCGGTGAAGCCGGAGAGCTCGATCTTGCCGTTGGCGTCGACGGCGCCGCCGGAGGAGCGCATTCCGAGCAACGGGCCCAGGGCCTGGGCACTGAGTTTTTCGAACTGGCCTTCGAGCGCGTAAGAAGGCTTGTCCTTGACGGTTTGGGCAGCATGGAAGGTACCGGCACCATGGACGCGGCCGCCGAGCAGCAAGGCGTCGAAGGCGGTGATCTCCGCTCCCGTGGCGAGCGTGGAGACCGAGGCCTCAGGATCATGCAGCGTGACCGATCCGAGGAGGAGCGACTCGGCCTTGACTGTCCCTTGGATGCGAGGCCAGGGTGGTGCGGCGGCGGAGGGTCGAAGGCGATCGATCAGAGTAGAAAGCAGCGTCGTTCGCTCATGCGCACCCAAAAACGCTGTCTGGATCACGGCGGCGTCGAGCGCGCCGAACTGGATCTGGAACCGCGGCGAACAGGGTGGGGGACCGTCGCAGGAAGCCGGCAGCGAGAGGCTGGCCGTTCCCTTCAACGGGCCGTATGAGAACGCGACCGGATCCCAGCGGAATTCGCTGGCGGCCAAGTGGAGCGTAGCCTGGGAGATTTCGATATGGTTGGCAAGATAATCGGCCTTCCAGTTGGCGTTGTGCAGGGTTACCGTTCCGGTGAGGCTGTCGGCTGAAAAAGCGGTCTCGGCAGAGGGTGGGACGCCGTCGGACGAATGCGCCTGAACCAGCCCGTGAGCGGACGTCTGGGCCGGCAGCGGAATCGGCGGCAGAATCTGTGGCAGAATCGATGGCAAAATCGGTATCCAGGGGCCCTCGGCAATTAGATCAAGGGAAAGGGGATCGCCGGCCAGCGCGTCGAGAAAATCGCCGTTGGAAATGCTTGTCATGTGCGCCAGTTCCCTGGTCCGGCCGATGGAGGCCTGGCCGCGCAAGGTTACCTGATAGCCAGAGAGCGCCAGGCGCAAAGAGACCGTTATAGGGCTTGCGCCACCGGCGGGGACAGCAACTGTTGCCACCAGCGCCTGGGAATCGCCTGGCGCCGGGCCTCCGGGCCCTGACGTGGATGCGGGCGCGGGCTCCAGAAGCAGCTTGGCGACACGAATAGGCTCGCTGAGTCCTGTGCCGCTGAGTTGGAAACCGTCGATGGCAATGCTGCCGGTCAGCGGACCCGGAATCGCCAGAGGCGATCTTGCAACGCGCGCGCGACCGGAAAGGCGCGATTGCTTTGGCACGGCCTGTCCCGGCGTCGATTTAGCCTCTGCGGTGGGGGCATAGGTTAGTTTTCCCGTTGCCGATCCGGCGGCCACAAGGCCGGGAGGCACACTGCTGCGAACCGTGCGCAAAGCGTCAAGGCCAAGGGCAGCGGGAACGCGATCCAGTTCAGCGGAGTAGTGCGGTAAGCCCCCTTGGCCGGGAAGATCCCCCGTCAGGCGGATGTGCCCCGAGCCGAGCGGAGATTCGCACACCAGGTTGTCGATGGCGCGAGCGGTGAAGTGGGCGCCAAAAGCGCAGTTGGCGTCAAAGTCCATAGGCTCGGCGGGAGCAAACTCGGCGCGATGGACGCCGATGGCGCGCAGCCGTGTCTTGATCTGAGCCTGGTCCGCAGTGCCGTCAAGATGAAGTTCGCCGGTGAGGTCCCCGCGCCAGCCGGGGTCCTTGCCGAAGACCAGCCGGGTAAGCTGGCCAAGTTGCGCCTCGCGCCATTCGAGGTCTAGATGGACCGGCATCTGGCGCAGTTCAGGCGCCCGGCGCAGCTCTGCCTCCAGGCGGACGATGCCGGTATCAGCCGGTTCCATGCTGAGGTCTGTGCGGGCGGGCTGGCCGCGCAGACGGACGCGCCAGTCGCCGGGGCTCTGCTGCCAAAACGATATATCGGCATCCAACAACGAAAACGGCAGCTTTTCCGTGCCGCTCTTGATGTTAATGCGCGAGTTTGTGGCCTCAAGGTAAGGCAGCTTGACAGGCGTGTTTGGCTTGCCCGACCCGGCACTGCCCGCTGCGGATTGGTCTTGGGCTGTGGCCGTGCGCAGCAACGAGTCGAGGTTCCATTGGCCCGGACCGACACGCACCACGTTCAGGCTGGCCTCGTCGACGCTGATGGTGTCGATCTCCAGGCGCCCTCGCCACAGCGAGAGCAAACGAATCGAGGCTGCCACCGTATTCGCGTGCAGAACAGGCTCGGCGCCGTAGGCCGGGTCTTCCTCGACGGTGAGATCGGCAAGAAGAAAGCCCGGCCGGGGCAACAGGCGCACCTCGACCGATGAGAGGCGTACCGGGCGGCCGAGCGAGGCGGAGATGAGGTGAGTGATGCGGCTCTTGTAGCGGCTCACGCTCAGGAAGGGAGGCACAAAGATGACTGCCACTATGGCTACCAACGCAGTCAGGGCGAGCCAAAGCCGCTTGCGTCTTCGTTGCCGGGGTTTTGAGTCGTCGATCATGGTCTTAACAGTGAACAGTGGTCAGTGGACAGCAGACCGGGCGTTTACTGACTCCTGATCACTGACCACCGCTCACTATCATCTCACTCTATACAGGGTTCGGTTCCATCGGGTTTCGGTGAAGAAGTGCAGCGCTACGTGGCCCATCCAGGCCAGACTGTTGCTGATGCCGGACTGTTCCAATCGGCCATCGGGAGTCTCAAACGACCAGTAGTTGAATAAAGGCCGGCCGATAATGTTCTCCCTGGGCACGAAGCCCCAGTAGCGCGAGTCCAGGCTGTTGTGCCGGTTATCGCCCATCATGAAGTATCCCCCGGGCGGCACGACCAGGTCGCCATTCTGGACATGATTGGAAAAATCGATTGCCCAGGCTTCGGGAGTGCCCTCGTTAGGATCAGGAGTAGAAACCGGCACCATGGAGGGAAACTCGTCGAGAAAGTCGGAATGGTTTTCCGGCGTTGTCGGTTGGGCATGGGGCTGGTCCTGTGCCACGCCATTCAGGATCACAATGCCGTTGCGCAGGCGGATATGGTCGCCAGGAACACCGATTAGCCTCTTCACCAGAATCATGTATTCGCCGTTCTCTGCTTGCACGGGCTTGTGGAAGACCACAATGTCTCCGCGCCTGGGCTCGCGGTAGTGCACCAGCGGCATCCACTTTGTGGGCGGAGAGAAAGCGATCTGGTCCACCAACAAATGATCGCCAACCAGGAGTGTCTTTTTCATTGAGCCAGAAGGGATGACCATGTTCTGGCCCAGAAAGGTCAGTATAAAAAGGCCGATGACCAGGATGGAGCAAATGCTGGCCACGGCCTCAAAGGGCGTTTCTTGCACGGTGCCTCGGGTACCGGTTTTTTCAGTTGACGCAGCTTCCTTCTTCATCTATGGTCCAGCACCTTCTGATCTAGCGAATTCTGCAGCAGCTTTCCCGTCGCTCATCTCACCCGATGAAAGGTCCTGCTCCAGCGGGTATCGGAAAAGAAATGCAAGGCAACGTGGCCCATCCAAGTCAAGGTGTTGCCGATGCCGGTCTGTGAATACTGATCCTCAGGAGTGACAAACGACCAGTAGTTGAAGAGTGGCCGGCCCATGATGTTCTCGCGGGGCACAAAGCCCCAGTAGCGCGAGTCGAGGCTGTTGTGCCGGTGATCGCCCATCATGAAATACTTGCCGGGCGGAACAACGAGGTCGCCGTTTTCAAAGTGATTGGGAAAATCGACGGCCCATGCCTCGGTAGCACTCGCATTCATGGCCGGAGGAATGGACGGAAACTCGTCGAGATACTCTTTCTCGCCGGGATTGCCATCGGAGTTATCCCCATCCTTCGGCAGATTTTGGGCAACACCGTTCAAGATCACGATGCCGTTGTGCAGATGGATGTGATCGCCGGGGACACCGATCAGCCGTTTCACCAGTATTAGATATTGAGGGTTACCATCCGCATCCAGATCTGGCACGGGCTTGATGAAGACCACGATATCGCCGCGCCGGGGCTCGCGGTAGTGCACCAGCGGCATCCACTTTGTAGGCGGGGAGAGAGTGATGCGGTCCACCACAAGGTGATCGCCGATGAGCAGTGTCTTTTCCATCGAGCCGGAGGGAATGACGAAGTTTTGACCTAGAAATGTGAGGATGAAAAGCCCAATGACCAGGATCGAACAGATGCTGGCGACGGCCTCAAATGGCGTTTCTTCCACCCGCTCTTCCGCGGGCTCGGGAGCTTGCTGCTCCTCATTTGGCGTCTTGGAACCGGCGGTCCTTTTCTTCGTCATCCTGTCACTCATGTCAGAGATCAGAGATCAGAGGCAGGGACCAGCTAAAGACCCGAATGCCCGATCACAAACCCCTGCTTGCTGCTCTGATCTCTGTTCTCCGCTCCCTGATCTCTCAAACTCAATGCACAACGTGGAAGATGCGCTTCCAGCGGGCAAAGGCAGAGAGCTTGGCCGAGAGCTGCCTGTCGTGTCCGAGTCTATCATCCGAGGCTTGTTGGGCGGCTTGTTGCACATCGGTGGTAGAGGGCCGGGTAAGCGAGAAGTAAATCACCAACGGCCGGGCCACGATCTGCTGTCGCGGGACAAAGCCCCAGAAGCGGGAGTCCTTGCTGTAGTTGCGGTTGTCGCCGAGCACAAAGTACTCGCCCTGGGGCACCACCAATTCGCCGTCGCGGGTGAGACATTGCATTTGCCTCCACCAAGCCGGCTCCACATTGGGGTCAGTGTAGACCGTGGCGGGAAAATCATCGCGGAAGGGGTCTCGTGTGGCAGGCTCAAAGGCGGCATAAGGCTCGTCGAGCAGAGCGCCGTTCACGCTGACACGGCCATCGGCGATGCGCAGCCGGTCGCCTGGAACTCCGACGACCCGCTTGACCAGAAACGGCGGCTGCGAGTGGTAGAAGAAAACGATGTCGCCGCGCGCAACCTCGCGATAGGGCAAGAGCCAGCGGGACAGACTGCCGGCCGGAGCAAAGACCTGCTTGTTGACCAGCAGAAAATCGCCCACCAGCAATGTATGCTCCATGCTTTCGGAGGGGATCAGGTAGGGCTGCAGCACAAAGGTGAGCAGAAACAGCGCCACCACCACAGTCCGCAGCAGCGAAGCGAAAGCCTCGGGCACAGTGGGCAGATGGAGCCGCAGCAACGCCAGCCACCTCTGAAATGCGTCAGACCCTTCGGTAGGAATGCTCATCTCTGTGCTGCTTCCTCCCCTTCGGCGCCGAGTTGGACCGCGGAGGTCGCATTGGCTTTCAATTGCGCTGCCTGCAACCGCTCAAGGGCTCGCCGTGCGGCATCCTGTTCGGCATTCTTCTTGGTGCTTCCCATGCCCCGAGCCAGTTGCTTGCCCGGCTCTCCATCCGCTGTTTTGACTCGGACTTCGACCAGAAAACGCTTGCGGTGGTCGGGCCCGCTTTCGCTCTTGACCCGGTAGAGAGGTGCGCCCGCTCGTGAGGCTTGCATATGTTCCTGCAATGCGGATTTGTAATTGCCCAACGCGTCTCCGGAGTCCAACTCGCGAGCCAACTGCTCGGCGGTCTCTCCCATCACCGAACGGCGGACAAAGGTCTTTACCGGCTCCAGTCCTCCGTCAAGGAAGAGCGCTCCCAGCACAGCCTCCATCGTATTGGAAAGCACGGTGGTCTTGCGCCGCAAGCCACTATGCTCCTCGCCGCGGCTGAGGCGCAAATGGTTGCCCAGCCCGATTGCGCCGGCAACCTCCGCTATGTGTTTCCGGCTCACGAGGAGAGAGCGAACGCGGGTCAATTCGCCCTCATGCCACCCCGGGTGAAGCTCAAAAAGGGAGTCGGCCACCACCAGTCCCAATACCGCGTCGCCCAGAAACTCGAGGCGCTCGTTGTCGCCGGTTCCCTCTGCTTCCTGCTTGCCGTTGGCGGAAACTCGGTCTCCGGAAACTCGCTCCCCAGATGCTCGCTCACTGTGGGCCGGCTCCTGCGACGCTTGCTCGTTGGCCAGCGAGCGATGCGTCAGCGCGCGCACCAGCAGTTCAGGACGCGCGAAGCGATGTTCGAGTGCCGTTTCCAATTCAGCAAGAATAGCTTCCACATGCTCCTCGATCCGATTCCTTGAGTGGCTGTCCCGAAAGTCCGCTTTGAATCGGAGTCTATGTCTCCGATAGACCCCCTACCTCATTATCGAACGATCGGCACTCTTTCGGGTCAACTGCGCGGAATTATCGGGGACTTACCGTTCCGTTTGGCCATGAAGCCTCCGGCTTGTCAGGCCTGGACTGGTCAGATTGGGGCTTAAGGGGCGGGGGAACGGGCGCATCATCGTCGCTCTCCTCTTCGCAACTGTGGCCCTTGACGGCGTAGGCCGTCTTGACACCGCGCTCGGCGGCCAGCCGCGTATCCTGCAGCCCGTCGCGTACCTTCAACGCCTGTTGGTACTCGGCGAGAGCCTGGTCGCGCTTGCAGTCCAGGTCCAGCATCCGGCCCAGGTAAATGTGCGACCAGGAGAGCAGACGCGGGTCTTTGCTGGTGGCCAGTGTCCGCTGGAATCCGTCGATGGCCTGGCGGGGTTGACCGGTGAGGATGGCCGCCCTGGCCAGAATGAATTCGGCTCGGGAGCTATTGGCCACCTCTTCCAGCTCATTGAAGGAGTCCGAGTGCAAGGTGAGTGCCTGGCGGGCCATGGCGCTGGCCGTGGCCACATCGCCTGCCGCGAGGCGCGCCTCAGCTAGGTCCAATCCAGTCAGCTTGCGCGGCTTGCTGCGCGACAGTACGTCTTCGTCGGCTTCCTTGTCGAACTCGATCTGGCGTGCGCGGTGGACCTGCTGATCCACATCCATGCTGTAGACCATCTCGCCAATGGTGTCGCGCAGGCTGGCAGGATCTTTCTCAAATGAGATTAACTGCTCATAAAAGTACTGCGTCAGCACGAACCCCTGGTTCATGTCGTGGCGCATGGCCGCCAGGCGGACCGCTTCCGCTTTCTGTTGATAAACCTGCCGATCGTGCTCATAGCGCGGCATCTCCGAGCGGTCTGCATTGGCTGGGATCTTGTACTCAGGAATGCCGGTGTCCATGGTGCGGGCCTCGATGGCCTTGATCAGGCACTCGATCGTCAGGGGTACCGTATCGGAGCGGTATCGGAACTCAAGCGGAGCCTCGCGCACCTCCTTGAGAATTGGCTGCATGCGATCCACGGCGACGGCCCGCGAAAACAGCAGCGGCTCGATCATGTAGTGCAGGTAAGTGTGGCGCACATCGTTCATGCGGATGGCGCCGTCCACCGGCGAAACCACGACCACGTAATCGGTGCCATAAATGCGGGCGTTGACCGTGCGCGGCGAGAGCATGGGCTCGATCACCACGACAAACCTGCGCCCGCTGTAGGTCTCGGCCGGCGTTTTGAGGTATAGGTTGGTCGAAACGATCATATTCGTCAGAGAATCGTGGAGCCTGTCGGCCTCGGCGTCATAGATATGGTGCAAGGCCAGCCAGATGCCGTGCAGATCGACAGCGGCGGCAAAGTCGCGCAGCAGGGGCACGATGTCGACCACCTGGGTCGAGTCGGGTGGCATCTCGGTCAGGTCCGCCGCGATTTCCAACTCCGGCGGGGGGGTGAGATAGAGAGAAAGCGAGATGTATTGCGCGTTGTCGCGCTCTCCGCCCGTCATGCGGTGCTGGGCGATGTAAAGACAGACTTTGTCTCGTTTGGTCCGGGCGTCTTCGCTCTTGGTGAGCGCCAGGTTGATTTCATCTCTCACCCGCTTGCGGACCGGAGCGCTCTCGTCCAGACCCTCGTCGTAGCCGCACGCATTCAGTGCCGCGGCCATGGCGAAGACCGGCTCTGCGCTGACCAGCGATATGGTAGGGCCGGCGGGATCGACCAGCGATGGCGCTCTTTCCTGTGCAAACGCTTGCGCGGATGAGGAACTCTGGCCTTTTTCTGGCGGCACGGCTGAACTGCCGGAGGATTGGGCACAGACTGAGGCAGGCGAAACACCTGCCAGGAGGCAAAGGACAGCCAGTGACAGAACGGCGGAAGGCGGATAAGCTCTGAATGTCATGTAGGACCCTGTCTAATTCTAGACGCAGCAGCAGGGCCAAACGGTAGGACCGCGCCAGGTCTGACGCCTGCAAATCTCGTTAGAGAGAGGCGGCGAGGGCGGGATACCGGCAGATGTGGCTGGTCTCATAAAGCGAAAGCAGGCGCTGGCGCATCAGGTAGTAGGCCGAAGAGGCCTCTTGCGCGTGAAGGGGGAGGGTATAGCGGTAACGACTAAGCAAACGACCCGGAAGCAAACCCAGTTCAACACGGTGGATTGCACGGCGCAACAAAGCTGCGTCATGCCTCATTCGCTCGGTGACGATCACGGCTTCTTCGAAGTTCCACTGCTGCGCATAGGCGGCCAGCGCGAGCATGATCTCGGCGTTCTCGCGCATTCTTCGCAGACCTTCGTAACCGCCAAGGCACTCCCAAATCTTGTCAGGCTCGATATCGATCTGACCGCGCCGGGGGGTCAGGTAATCCACCGCGACCGTTGAAACCCCCGCAAAATCTACTTGGTGCAGGCTTGCAACAAGATCGTGCCAATCCCGCTGCGACCGCGTGCGGGAGGAAAGCCAATCGGCGGTAACCACCCCTGCGATGCCGCAAAGCAAGGCTCCAAAGACGAGATAGGAGAGCGCAAAGGTCATCGGAATAATGTTACCTCTGTGCGTCCAGCGTGTCAAGGTCCATTTTTATCCGCCTGTGCAAAGCTAGGATGTAATTGCTTAACTCAGGGGAAATAGGTTGCCTGGCCGGCTCCTCCAACCAGAATTGAACCGCCCAGTAGCCGAGAGCAATCAGGTAGGCAAACATCCTGACTTGCTCCAGAACTCCGAAATAGCGCCCGGCGCCGAAGTAGCTATGCAGCCCATCCACCAAAATTGCAACCAAGGCCCAGGCTGTCCACCCGTTGCCCAGCGCCATCACATGATTACGCCAGCCCAGCCCCAGGCTCTTCGAGGTACGCGTTACCACCGCGATCAACTCGCAGATCACCAGGCTGGTGAAAAGGTTTCCCCGCACCTCGAGGCGTTCAAGCACGCTCGCCGCCGGGGGTGTGACCAGCCACGGCAGCGCTGCGGCCAGCAGGATTCCCGCCGCGCCCCAGAGGACAAACGTCTTTTTGGCATCTCGGACCCAACTTCCGGTAGGCCGCATCACAACTCGCGCGATCTCCCAGATCACGCCCAATTGCAGAGCGAATTCAACTAGGATTATTGGCCAGTAAACCCTTGCATACCACGTGGGGGGGCCGTATCGCAGGATTGCGATCAGCATCGGCACGACGGCGCTATCAAAGCCCATGTAGGAGGTGAAGACTGGAAAATCCCTCCACCTCCGCCGGACGATTAGAACAGCAAAAACGGCTGTAGTGCCGACTGATGTGGCCACAGCCAGGCCGTCTCAGCAAGGTGAATCCGTGGCTGTGGGAGCGGGAGCGTCGGGGCCGTCTCAGCAAGGTGAATCCGTGGCTGTGGGAGCGGGAGCGTCGGGGCCGTCTCAGCAAGGTGAATCCGTGGCTGTGGGAGCGGGAGCGTCGGGGCGGCCACAGCAAAGTTAGCCCGCGGCTGCGGGAGCGGGAGCGTCGGGGCCGTCTCAGCAAGGTGAATCCGTGGCTGTGGGAGCGGGAGCGTCGGGGCAGCCACAGCAAAGTTAACCCGGGGCTGCGGGAGCGGGAGCGTCGGGGCGGCAAGTACGATCGACGCGGAAGATGCTACCATGGCGGCGACAAGGGCGATACGAAAGGAATTCATCATCGGGGGACTCCTCTTTCTGGCGCAAAGGTGCGCAAGATGAGCGTAGACCCATCCTTTGCCCTCTTGAAAGAGGAAAATGAACCAAAATTGAAAAAATGTTGCAAATAAAAAGGACAATATTGCAGCAACCCTTATCTGTTCTGGCGGGGGACCGCATCCAGCACTAAATCCAAACTATCGAGTCTGATCTCACATCGTGGGACTCGCAGCCTCGGTGCCGTACCATCCAACGTGAGATTCCGACGATCAAGGATGCCGACGCCGCGACGGGCGGGCATCGGCTGTTATCCGCGTACGGAGACGCCGGAGAAGGAGAGCACCGCCAGGCCGGGAACTGGCTGGCCAAAGCGGCGAGCCGGCTCAAAGCGGCTCCATAAGAGCAGGTTCTCGACTTGCGCGCGGGTTGCCTCGTCGGTGGGGCCGGAGACGATTCGATAGTCATACACCTGCCCCGCGCCATTGACATAAGCCTCAACCACCACAGGACTGGACACCGCATCGATTTGGTTTTCGCCGACCACGCTGGAGAGATAGAGGAAGCGCGGAGCAGTAGCCATCCCCAGAGGCTCGTCTGCCGAGGCCTGTGCGGTCTCAGGCCGGGTAAACATGCCAACCAGCAGGATCACCGAGCCCATCAGCAGAACCGCCGATGCAAAACCACCCGCGGCCTGCAGCAGGAAGGGGCCGACTGTGTTTCTCCATGCCAGGTTGAGGGCGTGGAAGGGACTCTGCCGCTGGCGTGCCCGTTCGTGGCTGATGGCTACGCGAATGCGCAACGGAAGGTCTTCAGGTTCAGGCACCGGGCCCAGAATAGCCAGCGATGATTGGGTCTGCTGAATCGACTCCCACTCGCCGGCACACTCCTGGCAGTTCCCCAGGTGGGCGGCAACACGCTGCATCTCGCGTCCGCTTAGAAGACCGTCAAGATACTCTGAAAACTTCGTTTGCACCGCCATGCATTCTTTCATTGCGCCTCCTCTCCCAAGGGCATTCCAAATCTCGCGCGCACCGAAGACGATGTTTTTTGCGCCGGAGCCGTCAGAATTGCCTTCAAAGCAGCACGCCCACGCACCAGGCGCGACTTGACGGTTCCAAGATTCACGCCCTGCATCTCCGCAACTTCCTCGTAAACAAAACCCTCGATGTCGCGCAGGATGAGGGTAGTACGAAAGGGTTCTGGCACCTGGCTCAAGGCCGCTTCAACACGCGCCCGGATCTCCTCGTGCAATGCCAGGTCAAAGGGCGACTCGGCCGGGTCAACCAGGGTTTCCTTCAGCAGTACCGGTTGTCCGGAATCAGCATCGCCGACCTCCTGCTCGATGGGGATCTCGGCCTGCTTGTGACGCATCCACCAGCGGCGCTGGTTCGAGGCCTCACGCAGCGCGATGCGATAGATCCAAGTACGCAGGGACGACTCGCCGTGGAAGCGGTTCACTCCGCGGAAGACCTTGACGAAGACTTCCTGGGTAAGATCGGCGGCGGCGTCACGGTCCTGCACGGTGCGGGCCAGCAGCGAGAAGATCGGCTGGTGGTAGCGCGCAATCAAACCCGCAAAGGCTTCCTCTGAGCCGGCCTGAAGTTCTGCGATCAGCGCCGTCTCTTGGGTTTGAAAGCTCAGCGCGCTGGCAAGATTGCCCATGGTGAGGTCCACCTGCATTCAGAGTCCTCCCACTTTACCGCAACCGAAGTACAATTTGCACCCCAAAAATCTCCACCGGGCAGAAACTGACTTCTTGTCGCGATCACTCGCCCCAGCGGTTGAAAAAACACCGCTGCAAATTAAGAAACTGCCTTGGAGTGCGCGGGAAACGGGCACTGGCTTCTGGACCAAGTGTCCCACGCCTTCTATTGTCTTAGACACCGGACCCGCTTGCAGTGTTCCCAGTCACGAGAGTTTTCTCCCCAGCCGCGGTCACCGCTCATTAGGAGGGAGATCAGCCCTAGCCGGCGACCGTTTCGAGACAGGATACAGCTTCGAGAAAGGTTACGACCTGGAGGATCAGCTTGAGATTGACGAATTTAGCCTGAGCGGAGACAATAGACAAGTTGCATCGTTGCAACATGTGGGCCTGTGGCGCAGCTGGGAGCGCGCTTCCATGGCATGGAAGAGGTCATCGGTTCGATCCCGATCAGGTCCACCAAATAAATCAATAACTTACGTGGAAGACCATCCGGTTTATCACCTGCAAAACGTAACCTGCCTCCGTTTTCGAGTCCCCTATTAGGCTACTGAACGGTTTGCGATCCGGGCTGCAACGCCCGCATCATTGAGTCCTGAGCAGCCAGCATCGACGAATTCACTTGGTGAGTGTACAGGCCAAGCGTTGTCTTGACATTCGAGTGGCGGAGAAGCCCCTGCACTGTCTTGACATCCGTCCCCTGGTTCACCAGCCAGCTTGCCAGCCCGTGGCGGAAGTTGTGGAAACCAAACCGCTGTCCCGGCTTGAGTTTGACCCCAGCGGCAATCGCGGCCGGACGGAGATAGTCCCCAGTCAGAACGCTGCTCGACCTCGGCGTACGCCCCTTGTTCCTTGTGCTGGCGAAAACCCAATCGCTTGGCCGCCCGTACACCGTTTCCCTTTGCCAGTCCCGTAAAGAGTTGGCAAGCAGATCGGTGAGCGGTACGGGAGCCTCGGAGTCCTCCGTCTTGAGGCGCTCCACGATTGTGTCCTTTACCCAGACCCGGCGAAGGTTGATTTGCTTGTTCTGGTAGTCAACATCCTCCCATTTCAAGCCCATCGCCTCACTGATGCGAATCCCCGTGGCGGCGACCAAAACCGCGAGCGCCAGTTCGACTCCCGATAATGTCTCGAAGATTTTGGCGGCCGTTGCAGGCTCCAGCACAATCGGCTTATAGCCGGACTTCGCCGTTTGCTCAACCCACCGCACCGGATTGGACGAGTCGCTGCGCGGCACAAGCCCGTACTTCTGTGC
>JBEKOA010000010.1:0-49039 GCA_049522255.1 Occallatibacter sp. | reverse complement strand
AATCAGCAGGGAGTGAGCGATGGCCTTGATCACCTGGAACAGCAAGTACTCGGTGGGCGTGCAAGTACTGGACGATCAGCACAAAGCGCTCTTGAAGGTCTTGAATGAGTTTCACGCCGCATCGATGACGGGCAAAGCCAAGGAGGTTGCCGGTCCTTCGATGCGCCAGATCGTTGCGCTGGCTCGGGAGCACTTCTCGACCGAGCAACGGATGATGGAATCGGCCGGGTATCCGGGGTTGGCTGAGCACCGCGCCACACATGAAAAACTGGCTATAAAGCTCACGGAGTTTGTCTCCCGCCATGAAAAGGGCGACACCACCATGTACAGCCAACTGCTCTACTTCATGCGCGATTGGCTCAGCAAGCACATGCAAACCGAAGATCAGCAGTATGTTCCCTGGCTTGCTTCGCACGGCGTCCATTGATGGAGCGGGGGGCCTGTGCGCCATTCCGCTGCGGCTCATCTTCCGCGAAACGCCGCCGATAAACCGGCTGTCCCTCCAAAGAAGAGGCGGAATGACCTGAGCAACGCTAACGGTGAGCGCAGAACAATCCGCACCGTGAGGAAGCCTCAATGGCAATGAAAGTCCTCGTCGTAGACGATTCAGTCACTATGGTGATGAGCCTCAAAGCCACTCTGACCATGAACGGGCTTGAGGTGGAAACCGCCGCCAACGGCCAGGCGGCACTGGACAAGTTAAATGCGGGTCTCAGTCCCAATCTGATCGTTACCGACATCAACATGCCGGTCATGGGCGGTCTTGAGTTGATCGGTAAAGTCCGCGCGATTCCGGGGTTGAAGTTCATTCCAATCCTCACCTTGACCACCGAGAGCGACACCGCCAAGCGCGACGAGGGCAAGCGCGCCGGCGCCACCGGCTGGATCGTGAAGCCATGTTCGGGCGACGACCTGATCAAAGTCATCAAGAAAGTTTTGCCGGGAGCGTAAGTGCATGGCGTCTGCCGCCTATCGAGGACTGGACGGGATTTCCGACGCGCCGTCAGCCCGCAAGGGATCTGAGGAAGAAGAGGCCCGGCTGGGTCGCAGATCCCGCCGGATCAAAGCCCGCAACCGGCTGCTGCTTGAGACGGCGATCAGGCTCATCGGCGCTCTAGTGTTTTATATCGCTCTCTCGTGTGTGCAAGGGTCAGTCTTCCTGCCGTACAGGAACCAGGTGACCGGGCTCTTGATCCTGTTCATCGTCCTTCCGTTGATGATCGTCGAGTGGAGGAATTGGCTCCAGGCCCTGCGCGGCATTGCCGATCTCGGGATTGTAGGGACATTGAGCAACACTGAGCTGGCGCATGTTTCGGCGCGTCGGATGGCAATGAGAGACGAATTGAAAGACTCCAAGCCATACATCGATGTCATGCACGACCAGATCGGCGATTCGCTGGCCGAATCTGAGCGCGAAGTCGTCGAGGTGATCGAGCAGATCGGCCTGCTCAATGCGAAGGCTAATCAACAACGGGAGCACATCGCCGAATCCATCAAAAGCGGCAAGGAGTTGACTGAAAGCACCGAAATCCGCGTGGAAAACAACAAGCAGATCATCGCCGCCATCGATATGCAGCTGGAGGCGCAGACCGAAGAGTTCAGAAGCAACTTCGAGCGCATTCAAGGGCTATCGCACGAGGTCGGCGCATTGACGCCGCTGATTAAGGTCATCACCTCCATCGCCCAGCAAACCAACCTTTTAGCGTTGAATGCCGAGATCGAGGCGGCGCGTGCGGGCAGCGCCGGCCGCAGCTTTGCGGTTGTGGCCTTCGAGGTACGAAAGCTGGCCGTACTCTCCACCCAGGCCGCCGCCGACATCTCCAAAAAGATCAACGCAACTTGCAAGAAAGTCGACGAAGAGATGGCTGCAGCCAAAGAGTCGCTGGAACAGCACGAGGCAAGCACGGCGATGAGTCAACTGGTGACAGATCTGAGCGAGATGCAGTCTGAGTTCGCCAGCAACAGCCAGCTTCTTCTCGATGTGATTCGCGAGGTGGATGCGACTTACGCGGAAAGCGTCAATCGTCTGACGCAGGCGCTCGGGCACATTCAGTTCCAGGACGTCATGCGGCAAAGAATGGAGCATGTGCAGGAAGGCTTGGTAGAGATGCGCGACCACATGCAACATCTATCCGAGAAGACCTTCGATATCGACGGGCAAGGGGAATTCGATCAGCACTTCAAGCAGATGCTCGAGGCCCATAAGAGCAGATACAGAATGACGAGCCAGACCGTCACTCACGTCCATGCCGCCGGAGGCGAAGACATTCAAGATCACAGCCGGCCCGTAATTGAGCTTTTTTGATTGCCGGCAATACGACTGACTCCGGCCCAATTCAAATCTCCGCAATGAGCGTACCTGCGGCGTTGCCGGCGGCTATTTTTGGTGACCCGCCCAGAAGAAGCTCCGCACCGGTAAACTGTTAAGAGAGGTCTCTTGTGCTTCGCATCGCTCTCTCAATCCTGCTGCTGGCATCGATCTCGGCTCCGGTTGCCGGTTTCAGCCAGAGTTCCGCGCAAAACGCTGACCAGCAGGCCGCCTCTGCCGCACCCCAGCCTGTCTCCGAAGAGGTAGCGGGGGCCGAGGCAAATATCGTCAAATCAGAATGGAAGGCGGCGGAGAGCAAGCTGGAGGCCTGGCTGGCCGCCCATCCAGCGGACGCGCGGGCGCTGTTTGACTCGGGCTACGTGGCGGACGCGCAAAATCGTATGGACGATGCGGCGGAGCTTTACCGGCGGGCAGCGGAGGCGAATCCGCAGTCGTTTGAGGCGCATGTGGAGCTAGGGTTGCTGCTGGCCCGCCAAAGCAAGGACGCAGAGGCGCGGACTGAATTAACCCGCGCCACTGAACTCGATCCTGGCCCGGCCGGAATGACCGCCAAGGCCCGGGCTTGGCGCGCGCTGGCCGAGATCGACCGCGCATCTGATCCGGCAGCGGCGTCCGAGGAGCTGTTGCACGCATTGAAGCTTTCACCCGAGACGACGGACGACACGCTGCTGGCCGCCAGTCTGGCCGACCAGACTGGCCAGTTCGATGCTGCCGAGCGAGCCTACCGGCGCGTCCTGTCCGCCAACCCGAAGTCGGCGCCAGCTAACGCCGGCCTGGCTCACCTCTTGATTACGAGGAAGCAGTACCCCCAGGCCGAGACCTTTCTCCGCGCAGCACTGGAGAAGACACCCGATGACACCGCGCTGACAGCGCAACTTGCCACCGTGCTGGCTGAGCAGGACAAACCAGAGGCGCTGCCTTTGTTTCAAAAGCTGCATACCGCCCATCCCGGCGACTCCGCGATTACCCGCATGCTGGCCCAGGTGCTGGCCGACGCCGGAGACGCCGCGGGATCCGACCATCTGTATACCGGGCTGCTCACAGCCAGCCCCGAAGATCCGGAGCTGCTCGTGGCGCACGGACAAAACCTGACCCGCCAACTGAAGTATGCCGAGGCCTTTGCGGCCTTCGACAAGGCGACCAACCTCGACCCAGCCAACGCCGACGGCTGGAGCGGCCTTGCCTTTGCCGCCTCGAAGACGGGACAACCCTCGATCACACTCCACGCTCTCACCATGCGGTCAAAGTATCTTCCGGAAGTCCCCTCGACCTATTTTCTTTGGGCCACGGCTTACGATTCGCTCCACGACAAGGTAGCGGCCGCCACATACTACCAGCATTTTCTGGATTCGGCGGGCGGAAAGTACCCAAATCAGGAGTGGCAGGCACGGCAACGTCTGATATTGCTCAAGCCCAAGAATTAAAGTGTGCGATGATGCGATATTGAGAGCGGTGCTTCCCCTGAACGTCACCGCATATTCGAGCCGGTGAGATAACAAATCTTTCCGCTTGCAATCTCTCATCGAATGCTCTTATAGTGACGGCCTAGGGCAAATCCGCAGCAGGGGAGGTTCCTCATGCGGTTCGCGATTCCGGCAGTACTGGTCTTCCTCTCGGTGACAACGGTTCCGATGCGCGCATCGGGCTTCGACGACAAGGTCTTCGATCAGCAGAGCATCGACCTGCTGGCAGCCAAGGCCAGTCAGGCGCAGCCGCGCGAACAATGCTTTCTTTATGCCGAACTGGTTCACGAGATGACCGAGTTCAGCGTTCAGAAGTACGCGGCCGGCGACGTGGAAAAGGCTGCGGAACTGCTCAGGCAGATCCAGGGGCTGACCCACAAAATTCATCTCGCGGTGGCAGAAGACAGCAAACGGACGAGAAATACCGAGATTCTATTGCGCCACACCGCCTTTCGGCTCACCGGTTTGCTGCACTCCAGCAGCTTTGAAGACCAATCGCTGGTAGCCGAGACGCTGGCACAAGTCAACCAAGTGCAGAACGAAGCCATGATGCAGGTTTTCCGCAAATGAGCCAGCGTTCGATGCTCTGTTTTGCCGCGATTCTGGCCTGTCTGCTTGTGGCTGCTCCAGCCCACCCACAAAAGGAAAAGCGCGAACCGCTGAGCGAGTCCCAGATCGAGAAGATCCGCGAAGCTGGCATCGATCCGAACGAGCGGATTACCCTCTACACAAAATTCCTTGACGAACATGCGGAGACGATCAAAGGGCTGACCAATCGCGTTCGCTCAGACGCGCGCGCACACCGGCTGGACGGCGAGTTGCAGGATTTCACTTCGCTGATGGATGAACTGGGGTCGAACCTGGACGTCTATTCCGAGCGCAAGGCCGACATCCGCAAGGCGCTTAAGCCGCTGACCGAGGCCAGCCAGCGCTGGTTGGGAATGCTGCGCGCCCTGGCCGGAGAGCCGGCCTTTGACCTGTCCCGCAAGGAAGCGATCGAGAGCGCCGAGGATCTGGCCGACGATTCCAAACGCATGGAGAACGAGCAGACCGAATACTTCAATCTGCACAAGGACGAACGTGGACAGGACCGTGCGGAGCCGAAGTGAGGCCAGTGGCCAGTGATCAATATGGTCTCATCCGGACTGAGAATACGGCTGTCTGTTTCGAGTAAAAACTCCACGCTTGATTTGAGCCTATTAATACGATTCAGATGGACAGCGTCAGAATCGTGTAAACAAACCCTGGAAGTTAACGGCTGGTCCGGGCACTGATCAGCCCCATCAATCCTCTTGGCTTTAGGTCTGGCTCAACGCAACTTAGCGGATTCTCCGCGCTGAGTCCAAGCTCCTGAGCAGCCATATGACCTGAGCGGGCGGCGCTCTCCATCGTCGAGGGCCAGCGGGTTTGCACCCAGTCGCCGGCAAGAAAGCAGTTGGGCCAGGGTGAGACGGCGGTGGGACGGGCGGCATCGATACCGGGGGACACGCCGAAGGTAGCATGAACTTCTTTCACTAGCGCAGCCTTCTCCAGCCTCGCAGCACTTACTCGCGGGAAAAACTCGGCAAGCTCGGCGAGGCCTTGTTGGATTGCGGCCTCGCGGGGAAGGGCCGCGAAGGAACGCGTTGCGCTGACGACTAACTCGATGTAGTGGCCGCTGCGTCCGGTTTGCAGCTTCGATTGGTTGTACATCCAGTGGATCTCGCGGTCTAAAAGCACGGCGTGTTCGAGGTCGGTAACTTCGCGGTCAAACCAGAGATGGACGCTGCAGAGAGGCCAATGCTCGTGGCGCTCGATCTGGCGGGCCAGCTTCTCCGCGCCCTCCTCTGCGGGCAAGTGGGGCAATAGCTTCTGCGTGGCCTCAAAGGGTAAAGCCAGGATCATGTAGTCCGAGATCAACTCACCGGTGCGCGTGAGAATCAACCACTTCTTAGTTGTTTCATCCCAGGCCGCTCCTTCGACGTTCGTATTCAGCATTACGCTGCCGCCGCGTTTGTCGAGGAATGGAGTTACGCCCGCGTATAACTCGCTGAGCGGGACCTTGCTCATTCCCATGCTGCCTGCTTCGGCGGAGTTCAGGAACAGTTCGCGAATGACCTTGGCTGCGTAGGGCACGGCGATCCAATCGAGCTCCGCGTTCAACGCGCTGGCAATCACCAGGCGCCAAAAACGATTGATGGAGCCTTCGGTCTGCTTGTGGCGGCGGAGCCAATCGGCCAATGTCTCCCTTGTGTCATTCATCGCGTCCGGCTGCATCATGGCGCGCATCGCGCGGCCTAGCGCGAGTTTGTCAGCAAGTGTAAATGCCTTGGCGTTGAGGAAGCTGGGCGCGCTATGCAATGGAGCGGGCAGGCGAAACGGCCCTAACTCGAAGGGACCAAGGCGCGAGCGGCGGCCACCCGGCTCGATCATGGTCATTTCGCTGGTCCAGTGGATGCGATCCGCCACGCCGATGCGGCGATAGAAGCCGATGAGATTGGTGCAGCAGCCGAAGAGAACATGCTGGCAATTATCGATGACTTCGTTGACACCGGGATGCAGATAAGAGCTGGCGCGTCCGCCGAGATAGCCGCGGCGCTCGACGAGTTGCACGCGGAAGCCAGCCTCGGCCAGGGCGCAGGCTGCGCTCATGCCGGCAACACCGGCGCCAATGATGGTGACGGATGCGTTGGAAGAACCTCGCAGTACCTGCCTCCTCTTTTTAAGAACTCTTACTCGTCGACTTTGTGTTCCTTGTGTTCTAACCTTTTGCTCGATAACAACTGAAAACCGAATACCAATACAATCCGGCGGTCAGGAAGAACCAAATGACTTGCATTGTCGCCAAGTTGCCTGAAAGTCTCTCGTTCTCAAGCACGAAAGAGAGAACCATAACATTGGGGACGAATAGTAGCGCGATAACCAAAGATAATCCCAATATATGCGTCCACCTATTCACGGGCGCATTTAGCATGAAGATTCTGTCGGTTAGCTTAATTATCGCCTGTCCGCAAATAACTACGGAAATAATTGACCATTCAGGCGCAAAGAATACCTCGCCAAGTCTTCCTCTATGGACGAAGGAAATAGATAGGATGACTATTGGGAGAATTACGAAGAGGATCTCGGAGAAGGCGACTTTTGGGGCTATTTTCTTTCGCTCTTCGGCACCAGCAATGTCTGTCATTCCGATTCCCTTTCTCTATCAAGTACTCCCGATATATCCTGTCTCACACCAGCCGCACCCACACCATTCGCGCAATGCCCATCGCCAGAATGCCAAGCTTTTGCGACATGGGAACGGCGGCGCGGGTGGTGAAGACATCATAGTCCATGCGGCGAATTCGCTTGAGCAATCCGTGATAGATCGAGACCAGCACCCACAGCGCCGGACGGCTCTCGCGGTCGATCAAGGGCAGCAGCTTTTGCGCGGATTGATAGAAGTCTTCGGCGCGCTGACCGATGGCGGCGAGGAGAGCGCGCTCGTTGGCCGTGGGCTGCGTGCCGGGCGGACGATGCAGGAGCGAGTCGAGCGGGACATCGTGAGCGGCAAGGTCTTCGAGCGGCAGATAGACGCGATTGCGGGCCGCATCTTCAGCTACATCTCGGAGAATGTTGGTGAGCTGGAAGGCAATGCCGGTCTCTTCGGCCAGCTTTTCGGCGCGGGGATCTGTGTAGCCGAAGATGCGAATGCAAACCAGGCCGACGACTGACGCCACGAGATAGCAGTAGCGATAGAGGTCAGCGAAGGTGGCATAGGTGTCGGGCTGCTGACTGGCTATGGGAAGCCCTGCCGTGGCATCCTTGTTTCCCACCCTCTCCGCAAAAGGCGCGGAATGGATGGGGCACCCACCGTCTGAGGCGCGATCCAAATCCATCGTCACGCCGGCGATCAGCTCATCGAGCAGGTTGAGAGGAATGGAGAAGCACTCGACGGCATCGCGAACGGCAAGGAAAATCAGATCAGAGGAGTCGCCGCCGTGGCAGACGCCGCGCCAGTGCGCCTGCCAGTTATCGAGACGGCGGCGCCGCTCTTCGCGCGAGAGGGATTCGTCGTCGGCCAGGTCGTCGGCCTGCCGCATAAAGGCATAGATCGCGCAGATGGCGTCTCGTCGCAGTTCGGGCAGCGCGACAAAGGCGTAGTAGAAGTTCTTTGCCTCGCGGCGGGCGATGTTGCGGCACAATGCGTAGGCTTCAATCAATTTGGGATCGTGCGTCAAGCGGTCAACCTTCAACTCTTGTGGCCAAGGCGCAAAAAGGGCAGGAACTTGCCGCTGACGGCGCGCAGAAGCAGCGCAAATTTGGTGACTTTGGAGATTGCGGGCCGCTTGCTAAGCACATCATATCCCCGGCGCTCGATGGCACGCAGAATCTCCAAGCCGCCCCGGCTGAAGAGGTCCAGTTCGACCGCCAGGTCCCGGTTCACCCTCCCAATCAGCGGAAGCCCCTCTTCAAAGAGATTGTGCGCATATTCGACCTCGCAACGCATCAGTGCGCGAAAGCCGGGAGTAACCACGCAATCGCTAATGTATTCCTCGGTGACGCCAAAGGACTCCATATCCTTTTGGGGGATATAGATACGCCCCTTGGCGAAGTCGCGACTCACATCCTGCCAGAAGTTGGCTAACTGGAGAGCGGTGCAGGTCGCATCGGAGAGGCGGACATTCTCTTCGCCGTGCTCACCGCAGACATAGAGCACCAACTGACCGACGGGGTTGGCCGAATAGCGGCAGTAGGCCAGAACATCCGCCATCGTCTTGAAGCGGGTCACCGTCTGATCCTGGCGAAAGGCGACCAGCAGATCGGCGAATGGCTCCTTGGGGATTGAGCATTCGCGGATGGTCTCCGCCAGGGCTACGAAGACCGGGTGACGCGCTCGACCTCGGTAGCAGTCATCGAGTTCACCACCCCAGAGCTCAAGCAGCGCCAAAGCCTGCTCCGGGTCGAGCACCTCATCGCCCAGGTCGTCGGAGACGCGGCAGTAGGCGTAGATCGCGTGAAAATGCGGGCGCAGAGCCTTGGGCAGGAACCAGGTGGCGACGTGGAAGTTTTCGTAGTGGGACTCGGCCAACTGCTGGCACCAGGCCCGAGCCTCTTCGAGGGTGGGTGCGGTCGCAGGAATGCGATAGCTCTCAGGAAGAGCCGACCAGCCGCGTTGGAGCAGCAGTTCGCGACGCTCTGCCTGCTGCGACGGCAACTGCGTTGACTTGCGGCGTGATTCGTTGTCCGATGCTGAAGTCTCTGTTGTCATGGCTTCGCCTCAGGGCACAATGGCGGTTTTGATCTCGCTTGAGCGCTTCATCAGCTTCTCAAAAACACGGTTGAGTTCATAGAGATGTGCGTGGCCGGTAATGAAAGCTCCGGCCTGGAAGCGGCCGCCGGCGATCAAATCGAGAGCCTTGCGGCAGATGGTCGGGGTGTGATGGAAGGTTGCGCGCAGGGTGATGTCCGAATAGTGCATTCGATTGGTGTCGAGGTTGACATGCGTGCCAACGGCGCAGCCGCCGAAAAAGTTGACAGTCCCGCCCTTTCGCACCAATTCGACTGCTTCTTCCCAGGCCTCTGGTACGCCGACTGCCTCGATGGCAATATCCACGCCGCGATTTTTCGGGGTAAGAGCGCGTGTCTCGCGGATCGCCTTACGAATGGTGGTGGTCTGCACCACGTGGGTGGCGCCCAACTGGCGCGCAGCCTCGACCTGTCCGTCGTGCTTGACGATGGCGATCACCTCGCAGCCGGCGAGAGCTGCGACGTGAAGAATCATCAGTCCCAGCGGGCCTCCGCCGATGATGGCCACGGTGTCGCCGGGATAAGGGCGCGAGTCCTCAAAGCCATGGACCGCGCATGCCAGCGGCTCGGTGAGTGCCGCATGCTCCAGCGGAACATGATCAGGAACGAGGAGGGTGTTTTTGGCTACGATGCGGGCCGGAATACGAATGAATTCGGCATAGGCGCCATTATTGAAGAGCAGATCGTCGCAGAGATTCTCCTGGCCACGCTCGCAGAAGTAGCATTGGCCGCAAGGGGCTGAATTGAGCGCCACCACACGGCTGCCTGAGGCAAAGCCCGCCACTCCCTCGCCAGCCTGGACGACCGTCCCGGCCAACTCATGTCCAAAGAGGGCCGGAGGCACGATCATGCGCGCATGATAGCCCCGCCGGAAGACCTTCAAGTCTGTGCCGCAAGTGAGCGCCGCGCCTACACGTAGAACCAATTCACCCGGCCCAGCCTCCGGTACCGGGACCTGCTCGATGCGCACATCCTCGCGTCCATGCAGAACCGCCGCGTTCATGGTTCCGCGGCTAACCTTCAGAACATCGCCCACAGTGTTGCGGCCGACCTGCAAGACCTCCTCGACCGTGTTCCGGCCAACATGGAGGACTTCTCCAACTGTGTTGCGGCCAACTTGCAGAACGTCCTCAACCGTGTTGCGTCCAACCTGCAGGACGTCCTCAACTGTCGTACGGCCTCGTTGAATGGCGTCCTTTACGCTCTTTGGCATCGATCCCTCATCGAGCGGCTACGGAGCTGCTCAGTCCCCCGGCAGTTGCCCTGCGTGGCCCCATCCATGGGCCCAATCCCATGAATAGGCTCCGGCAACAAGTGGCCGTCTATCGCCTGGCTGGAACTCATCGGTTTCGGCCTTCGCCGGGCACAGGCTCAATCATAATCTTCATGGAGTCGGCTTTGGGGGAAGAAGCGACCTCAATTGCTTCCACCGCCTCTTCGAGCGGAAAACGGTGCGAGATCAACTGCGTCAGATTGAATCTGTCTCGATAGCCGTCGAAGACTAGGGCGGTAACCTCTTCCAGAAGTCCGAAGGAGGACGAGTAGGAGCCGAGCAGGGTCTTTTCGTCCATGCAGACCTGGCCGGGGTCGAAGGCGGCCTCGCCATATTGGGTCTGGGCAAAGAGCATGACCTTGCCGCCGGGACGCACCGCAGCCATGCAGGTTTTGATCAGCGCATTACCGCCTACCGCGAGGATGACGGCGTCTGCGCCACGGCCTTCGGTCTTGGCAAGGACCCGTTCGACGACGTTCTCCGAGCCGGCGTGGATGGGATCGTGAAGCCCAAACTTCGCGGCGATGGCATGGCGTTCGGGGTAAAGGTCGGAGGTCAGTACGCGGGCTCCCGTGCGGCTGGCGAGGGCGGCGTGCATCAGGCCGATGGGACCCTGGCCGATGACCAGAACAGTATCGTCGCAGGCTAAATTGAGCATCTTAACGCCCTTCAGGACGGTGTTGACCGGCTCCAGAAAGGCTGCCTGCTCGAAGGGCACGCCTTCGGGAATAGGCACAACGCCACGGCTGGAAGCGATCCAGTCCATCACGCGGATATATTCGGCAAAACCGCCGCCGGAGGGCTCGAAACCTGCCGTTGAGCCGACTTTCTTGTAGAGTTTGCACTGGGCCGGGGTCTGCTTGCGGCAGTAGTAGCACTCTCCGCAGGGAACGTGATGGTGAACGACGACGCGGTCGCCGATGTGGAATCTTGACACGCCTTCGCCGAGTTTGACGACAGTTCCGGCCATCTCGTGGCCAAAGATGCGCGGAGCGGAGTGCGAGCCGGTGTGGATTTTCTTTAGATCCGTTCCACAGACGCCGCAGGTGGCGATTTTGACGAGCAATTCGCCAGTGCCAACGGTTGGGACTGGTACGGTCTCGACGCGCATGTCGTTGATGCCGCGATAGACTACGGCACGCATGGTGGCGGGGATTTTGAGTTCGACCTTGCTCTCAGCGTTGTTGGTTTGGGTAGCCATTCCGTTTCCTGATTTGACCGTCTTTATCCAGTAAATCTAACAGGGACTCTGCGATGGCGCGTGCGGCCTTTCTACTATTTTCGCCCATCCGGATGAGGGCGGGCCAGTGCTTGGGTCTCAAGATCGCGAATACGATGAAGCGAAGGGTCTGAAACTGGCCATCTTTCGAGATAAAGCGATTGAAATCAGGAAGTTTGTCGGTGTAGCCGTCGCTGATTCCCTTAATGCAATAAAAAGGGACGCCGCGCATCTGGGCGAGGCGGGCGATGGCCGAGGCCTCCATGTCGACAAGGGAGGCGGAGTAGGTTTCAGCGAGGCGGAGCTTTTCGTGGGAGTCGGCGACCTTGGGACTGGTGACCAGGACGCAATCCTGGAGTGGGATGGCGGTAATATGGCGCTCGCCTGTGTGGGCGTCAATGACTGCGGAGATATCGAAGGTCTGTCCAGGGGCGAGCTCTTCGCGGAGTGCTCCGGCCCAGCCGGTGGAGATGAGCTTGTTGACTTCCCCTCCCTTCTCTACTTCGGCGAAGGCGCGTGTGGCTGCCTGGATGCCGGCTCCGGCGCATGCGGCGATCCATTCGCCTTCAGCAAAGCTCCAGCACCACAGATCGACACCATTCTGGCGCTGGTGCCGCCAGCCGCGGGTCAGCGGCTTCAGTTCGGCGGGCATGGCGGCGATGATTGCGGTGCGGGTCATGCTGCGAAATCCTCTATCAACAGCCTTTTAACAGAACAAGGTCTTCAGCGCGGCCGTCTTTCATCAGTACCATCCAATTGCTGTTTCTGAGCATCAGCGCTGGCTGCATGGGACGCCCAGAGGTCCTGTAACAGAATTTGTAGTATTCGGAAGCACGGCTCATCGGGGTCACATAGCCGAATCTTTTTGTCAGGTCGGCCTCTGTTTTTCCAATGACGAGGCTCTCTCGATGTGAGTCAGCCACCATGGTCTCCAGACCCTGATCTTCGGTCAGGAGCGGTATCCCCAATTTCCACGCCTGATATCTGATGCACTTGGAGTCATACGGACCGGGGTACATGACTTGCCATACAGCTAGAGAGACGACGGGCAGAAGTGCAAGCGTCGCTGCGAACTTCCACCCAGTTATCCGCCATCGATCACCGAGCATTTTAACGTTCACCTCTCGTCGCTGCGTGCCAACATGTTAGGGCGCATAGCCGTTGGCGCGGAACCAGTCTATTGCGGCTTTCATTGCTGGGTTGACGGGCAAGATGCGGAAACCTAGCTCCTGCTGGGCGTGGGCGCTCGAGGCGTACATCTTTTTGCGGCCCATGCGGACCTCTTCGAGCGTCGCGCGTGGCTCGCGGCCACGAATGCGGCCGGTGATCCACTCCTCAAAAAACGCATACGTCGCTGCGACGGCGAAGGGAATCTTCATTGTCGGCGAAGGCAGGCCGGTGATGGCCGACATTTTATCAAGGATCTGTTTGAGGGTGAGGTTTTCGCCACCGAGAATGTAGCGATGGCCACGCTTGCCTTTGGTGAGCGCGGAGACGTGGGCGCGAGCGACCTCGGATACATCAACAAGGTTGAGGCCGGTGTCCATGTAGGCGGGGAATTTGCCGCTCAAAAAATCAATAAAAATGCGGCCCGTCGGAGTGGGCTTCGCGTCGTTGGGGCCGATGGGGGTGGTGGGGTTGAGGATGATGACCTGCTGGCCGTCTTCGGCTGCGGCGATGGCCTGCTGCTCGGCGAGAAACTTTGACCGCTTGTAGTGGCCGACCATGTCTTTGATCGAGACCGGTGTATCTTCGTTGATGACCGTGCCGTCGCGGCGAAAGTGCATGGTGGCGACGCTGGAGGTGTAGACGGCGCGCTTGACTCCTGCTTCGCGGGCAAGTCTGAGCAAGTCGCGGGTGCCATCGACGTTGGCCGTGTACATCGCCTCCGGGTCGCGAATCCATAGGCGGTAGTCGGCGGCTACGTGGACCACGGCATCGCAACCAGAGAGGGCCGGGGCATAGGTCTCCGGGCGCAGAAGGTCCCCCACAACGGTGTCGCCGGAGATGCCTTCGAGGTTGGCCAGGTTGCTGGTCTTGCGGACGAGCAGGCGGAGTTCGGCCCCCTCGGCGGCCAGCGCATGGGCCACATGATGGCCGACAAATCCGGTGGCACCTGTGAGAAAGATCTTCATAGGTAAACCGTCAATTGATTGTTACCAGAGCTTATCATCGGGTGCTACCTTGCACTCTTTCACTGGCTGAGGCCGCTTGCGGTCGAAATTGGTTTCCCAGCATTCATTGAGCACTGAACAATAGCAAGCATGGTAGGTCAGATCGTCCCCATCCCTCACCTGATTGAATGCACTGTAGAGATCCAGGCCGTCTTTATCAGGCTTAATGGTTATGGGATATAAATCCTGGCGCGCCGGAAGAATGAGTCCGGAAACATTGGAATAGAAAACCTCAGGGTGTCCACTCTTCTTGGAGTTGAGGTAAGCCTCGGCGCAGCAGACGCGCAGGAGCGCACCCACATCGGTATAGACGACGCCCTTGTAGCGCACCTCAAAGCGATCGATGAGGGCCGGTCCCACGCCGCTATTGCTCAGGGTCACTTGAAGCATTGGCTTGCCGAAGTCGTCGAACTCTCGCCCGAAGATCGTAAGGATGGGCAGGGTGCTGGCCACGACCAGCTTCTGGTTCTGCTCGACCATCTTCTCCATGGTCATGCCGTGCTCGATGGACACAATCAGCGAGACTAGTGAGATGAAGACGACGCTGGCGGCGACAACAGCGTCGAGCCAGGGAATTCCGGACTTATGCTCATGGCCGTGCCCGTGCTCCGGCGCAGGCATCATTCCAGACACATCACCCTCCGCAATGGCTTCAGTTGTTTGAGTGGGTTGTTCTGGAAGCTGCTCATCTTCGATGCCGTCTTCCATTCCGCATCTCCCATGCATGATAGTAGCAAATAGATATCAAGACCGATCTCCGGCTTGCGACTCCAATGCATCCAGCCCGAGAGCGATATTCTTCTTGGCGGCGGCCTGCTTCTCGTTGTAGACCCTAATCCAGTCTTCCCAGTTCTTGCCTGCAAGACAATCCTTGCCGCTGAATCATCACCGACCCCTCCCAGTGCAGTTTTCCGGCGGGCTCGCGCACGCGAATCTGGGCTTTGCTGCAATGAAAAGTACTGCGGCGGGATCTTTGCCTAGACCGCACGTACTGATTTATCCTACGGGATGTGCCGTTTCGAGCCGCGCCCCCTGGGCGTACCACCGATACCTGTGCACATGATATCTGGCATTTCAACGGGGAAGCCGGGGAATTCAACGGCAAACCACACAACCCCAATTGGCGTTCTCGGCGCGCCAAGAAGGGATGCAAGCCTGGATTGGCCTCGGCCTCTCCACCATCAAGGTCGAGGGAAAAGGCTGATTATGCGTTTTGGAGTGGCTTGCATTTTGGCGTCAGTGGCGTTGGCAGTTGCGGGATGTGGCGGATCATCGAATACAAAAACATCTCTCCTCGCTACAGCGGTAACCTGGACTGCGCCCGCACCCATCGTTTACGGTACCGCGCTAAGTTCTACTCAGTTGGATGCGACCGCGAATGCGCCAGGAACGTTTACGTACTCTCCGGCCGCTGGCACGGTGCTCACCGCTGGACCACAGACACTCTCAGTTACCTTTACGCCGACCGACACCAGCAAATACACCACCGCCACTGGCAGCGTGACACTTACGGTGACCCAAGCCACGCCCGTTGTCACCTGGGCGGCGCCTGCCGGAATCACTTACGGCACGGCATTGAGCGCCTCTCAGTTGGACGCCACAGCCAGCGTGCCCGGCACGTTAGTCTACTCGCCGGGTGCGGGACAAGTTCCGGCTGCCGGAAGCCAGAATCTCTCGGTCACTTTCACGCCGACTGACACGACGGATTACACCACGGCGACCGCAAGCGTGACGCTAGCGGTGAGCAAGGGCACGCCGACGATCACATGGACGGCGCCAGCGGGCATCACATATGGCACGGCGTTGAGCGCCACTCAGTTAGACGCCACAGCCAGCGTGGCCGGCACGTTTGTCTACTTGCCGGCCGCAGGACAGACTCCTGTTGCAGGAAGCCAGAACCTCTCGGTAACGTTTACGCCGACTGACGCGACGGACTATTCCACAGCGACCGCAAGCGTGACGCTCGCAGTTAGCAAGGCCACTCCGACGGTTACCTGGACGGCCCCGGCTGCTATCACCTATGGAACGGCATTGACTGCCACTCAGTTGGACGCTACAGCCAGCGTACCCGGCACGTTTGTCTACTCGCCGGCCGCGGGACAGGTTCCGGTAGCAGGAAGCCAGACTCTCTCAGTTACCTTCACGCCGACCGATGCGACCGACTACAACACGCCCGCGGCACAGACCATTCAGTTGACAGTGAACACGGCGGCTTTCAATGTGACGTGCCCCAATGTTGGGATGACCTTTGGGAGTTCTGTGCCAGGGCTGCCCGCCGTTGTCACCGGCGAGGTGGCTGGAGACGGCATCACGGCGTCGTGCTCGACCACGGCCACATCGAGTTCGCCTGTGGGCAGCTATCCGATCACAGGGACGCTGAAAGATCCCAACTCAAAACTCTCCAACTACACCGTGACCATAACTCCCGGCACATTGACCGTGAGCAAGGCCACGCCAGTGATTACCTGGGCCACTCCGGCTGCCGTCTCCCAAGGAGCGACTCTCGGCTCAACCCAGCTTGACGCCACGGCAAGCGTACCGGGAAGTTTTGTCTACACACCACTCCTGGGGACGGCTGTGAACATTGCCGGAACCGCTCAACTCAGAACAACCTTTACGCCGACAGACACGACGGACTACAGCACGGCAACTGACACTGTGTCACTGACGGTGAACTCCACCATACCCGGAGCGTCGGTAGACTTTGAAGCTCAGGAACAGATTATCCGCGGCTTTGGCGGCTCGACGGCTTGGTTAGGACCAATGCCCAAAGCCGTGGCAACTGCCCTCTTCAATCCGGCCAGTGGCATGGGTCTAAACATTCTGCGCGTGCGCATCGATCCTGAGGGATCGGCAGCGCTTGGCGCATACGGGTCTCCATATGAAACCAGTGAATGGGACGACGAACTGACGAACGCCCAGGAGGCCTATGCAGCCAACCCGAGTGCGATTGTCTTCGCGACGCCGTGGACGCCTCCAGGCAGTTGGAAGGATAATGGCACCACTGTCACTCTTGATGGCAATACCTATGACCAGACATTCGCCAGTTCCTGCAGTCAAGGCCAGGAGCCGGAAGACTTCTGTGGCGGATACCTCGATCCGAGTCACTATGCCGACTATGCTAACTACCTCGAAGACTTCGTCACGTTTTTCAATACCAACGCCGGTTTCAACCTCTACGCCATCTCAATGCAGAACGAACCTGAGGAGAATCAAACCTACGAATCCTGTGTTTGGACTCCCGACGAGATGGATGCCTGGGTTGCAGGGAACGCCTCCATTATCACATCGGGCGCGAACGCCCCAAAACTCATCATGCCAGAGTCGGACGACTTCAACCCGGTCGATGCAGCAACTGCTCTCAGCGACCCGAATGCGGAGGGCCTCATCAGCATCATCGGCGGCCACATCTATCAAACGCTGTTTGGAGGCTCGATTACGCCCTATCCCGCTCTTCCTGCTGGAGACACACCGAAGGAGCTCTGGATGACTGAGTTCGGCCCCTTGACCACATATCCAGGAACGGCACCAACCTGGGCTCAAGCCTTGCCGTTTGCCGAGAGTGTCCATAATTCGATGGTCATCGGCCAATACAACGCCTATGTCTGGTGGGGAATTTTCGGTACACCTACCAACGCCGGCAGCTACGGTCTAGTCGACAACAACGGCAATCGAACGGTATTCGGCGACGCGGTCGGCCAGTACTCCAAGTTCGTGCAGCCGGGCTACTACCGCTACGATGCCACTGCTCAGCCTTCGGCGAATGTTTTTGTTTCGGCCTACGCCGGGATGGAGGGCACAACACAACACTATGTGATCGTGGCTATCAATTCGGGTACGGCTGCCGTAAGCGAACCTTTCACCATCGATAACGCGACCGTTAACACACTGACGCCTTACGAAGCTACATCTGCCGGAGGACTGATGTCACAGACCGCGATTAATGTTACTGGCGATGCGTTCACCTATACTTTGCCAGCGCAGAGTATTACAACTTTCGTGCAGTAAGTGAGCGAGACGAATCTATCGACGTTCGCCGGTTCGGAGAGCAAGCTTCTGCTCTCCGCGCCGGGTCTGGAAAGTAGGGCAAATCCAGGGATACAGTAGCCAGACTGAGGATGGCTTCGAAGGTGATGTTGACTTCGCCCCGGCAACCAAGACCCGTTGCCTGGGTCATAGTCTGGCTACCGTCTCCTTTCGCGTTCACTTGGTCTCGGATTCGACTTCCCTGGTCTTGCTATAAACCTCTTCCTGTCAGGCAACCTCGTGAACGCACCCGGAAGCTCCGTCCTGCAAATCTCTGATTCCGCTGGCCGTAGTCTGCGCTTTGCCAATCGTAGTCTCGCCTTTAATGGTATCCGTCTGAGCAACGCACTCTGTTCAGGGTAAGCGTCTTGTGTTTCCACCCTCGACATGCGTTCGTCGCGTTGAAACGATGGAGGTATGGAAGGGAGCAAGGGGCGTATGCGGCGATCTGTCGCGGAGAAGCGACGGATTGTGGAGTTGAAGTTTCAACCGGTGCAGAGCGTGGCAAGAGTTGCGCTGGCCGAAGGCGTGAACTCACATCAGGTGTTTCAGTGGCGAAGAGCTTATCGCGTTGGGGAGTTGGTAGAGGCCGGGGAGCGGGCATCATCACTTTTGCCGGTGATTGTTTCTGCGGCAGGTTCAATGGGCCTGGTTGAGCGGCAGCAGACAGTCAGCCAAGAAGCTTCCGTTCCATCGGGCGCGATTCATATCGAGTTTCCGGGTCGCGTTGTGATCACTGTGAAACGTGGTGCAGACCGAGCAGCGCTGCAAGCGATTCTAGAGAGCTTGCGCAAGTGATCAATCTACGCGCAGGCACACGCATCTTGATCGCGGCGGGCGTGACCGATATGCGGCGTGGCTTTCCGGGGCTAAGTGCACAGGTGCAGATGATCCTCATGCAGCAGCCATTCTCCCTTATTCCATGGAAGTTGACACGCTTCCATACCTCGATCGACTTGATAATGAAGCATTGAAGGCATTGGTTGTCGAGCAGACACAGCAGGTCGAACATCTGAAGCTGGTCGTCGAGAAGCTGCGCCGCATGATCTTCGGCGCCAAGAGCGAAAGAGCCGTCATCCAGGTTGAGCAGTTTGAGCTGCAACTGGAAGAGACGGAGACCGAGCAAGCTGTCGCTGAAGAAGAGATAGAAGTACCAGCGTCAGAGACCAAGCCAGATTCCAAGTCCCGCCCATCGCGCAAGCCGCTGCCCGCACATCTTCCCCGCGAAGTCGTAACGCACCACCCAGATCAAGATTGCTGTCCCGATTGCGGCGACGAGTTGCGCAACTTCGGAGAGGATGTGGCCGAGATCCTGGAGTACATCCCGGCCAACTTCAAGGTGATTCGCCACGTGAGGCTGAAGTTTGCGTGCAAGAAGTGCGAACGCGTTGTCGAGGCTCCCGCGCCATCACGCACCATCGAGCGCGGACTTGCCGGGCCGGGGCTGTTGGCGCACGTACTGGTGGCGAAATATGCCGATCATTGCGTACGCTAACAGTTGCCTCTCCCTCCCTGCCACATCCCCCATAGCCGGCGGTTCGAGAAAATGAGGTCAGTAGATACGTGGGGAATCACAATTCGTCGGCCTATTCGAGATTCATCACCTCATGCAGGAGCAGGCCGCCGTAGCCCATTCGTAGCTAGTATTGGCCGCACGTTACGCCGGCACATCGGATGGAACTCCCCGCTTCCGCAGTTCCCGACGGCGTATTCTTTGATCCGGATCGCACAGGCCCCCCGGAGTATCCGCAGACCGGAATCCGGCTATCCATCCGACCATGGTGAACGACCGCCGGATTTAGGTTAAAGCGCCTTGGTCAGGGCCGCTTCGCGCTCACTGGCTCGTCCCACCCGGCAACGCCATCCATCCGGTTCTTGTTCATCGGGTCGCCTCTTCGCTCCACGCTTCTTCCCCACACTCGGTCGCTTTTGTGCAGCTTCGCTTCGCTCTATGACCCGCCTACGACGGGACTTACACCCCTCAAAAGGGCGCTCATGCGGGGGGCGCCCCAAAGAAAAGCGGGGGCGATGGCTCGCTCCCGCTTCTTCCATCGCGCTTTGGACTAATTACCAACCGTAACATTGATCGTATACGGCAGAGATATGTCGTTCCCGTTGCCATAAACGGTGAACGACTGTGCGTTTGATTTGCCTGCATTAGTGGTTACGATCATGCTGCCAGTCTCCTTAGCAGTGACCGTAACCCAGTAGCTCCCGGCCGGCGTGACGCCGGTTACAGAAGTCGACCCCAGGGTCTTGGTGCTGCAGGCGGTGATGCCAGCGATAGCGCCGCCACAGAGCAGCAGACAAACGACCATCAGATAGCCTCCGAATCGCGATCCTCGTCTGCGGAAGGTTAAGCCGAGGAAGCCAAGCCCGAAAAGTGTCGCGAGTTCAAGGCCGCTGTTGCCAGCATTGCGACTGGCGCTGGCACTCGGGCTCACGTTGGTCTGGATTGTCATCGTGAGCGTGCCCGGTCCAAGACATCCATCACTGGCATCACAGGGCACTGTCTGGCCGGCATGGTTCTGTGTATACCCGTTCACCGATCCAGGGGCTGGGCCGACGTCGATGGCGCAGTATGCCGGAGCCGCCGCCGTGCTCGAAGCGCACTCCAATCCAACGGGATTTGTCATGAAAGTTGGATCCGTCGCACTGGGGGTCGGATAACCAAAGGAGCAAGTTGCGTAGGCTGGCAGACCCTGACACTGCAGATCCAATGGAAGCGCATAGTTTTGATACGTGCCGTTGCGTCCAACATAGCCGTATCCCATAACAGAGGATATCGTGAGCGTCGAGGATACCGAGGACCCAGGAGCCACTGTCAGCGTGGCTGGGTTGGAGCTGATCATGACCATGGGATTGCGCAGCGCCCATATCCCGAATGTACTTCCCTTGACTTGCGTGTAGTTCGGATTGACGCTGGTAAGGTCGCTATAGGTTCCCGTATATACCGGAGTAACCGATGCATAGGTCATGATATCGGGGATCGTGCCGTTGCTTGTGCTGACCGCCGCACAAGCGACTCCAATCGGCGCTGCTCCGGTGTCGCCTACCACGGGCACGATTGATGTGCTTCCCGCTTCGGAGCCGCAGAGGGAAGCCCCGCCCGCTATTTCATAGTTCACCGTTCCAGAGTTGAATGCCGACACCGATGCGGTGTTGGAGCTATCGTAGACGGCCGTGCCGACAAGGGGGAAACCAGCAGCTGTCGGCGCCACGCTAACAGAATAGGTGTAAAGGTATTGGTTGGGCGACCCGTCAGTCGGTTGCGCGCCACCCCCGGCGGCGCCGTCCCCGCCAAGGACCAGGTAACCCGGAGGATTCCCAGAGGGCTGCCCGTAGTTATACGAAGTTGTGCAACTGGAGCCGGAGCCTGCTGTGCAGGGAAGCGTGTAGCTCTCGAGCGGAACCGGAGGGAGCCCGGTCGGAGTAAGCTCCAGGATTGGAGGCTGGGTCATCGTAACCGCTACCGGCGTGGTGATGGAGACAGACCCCGAGGTGATCGAATGCTCGTAAATGTAAGTCGCGTCTCCGTCGTACCTGGCGGTGAAAGTATAGGTCCCAATGGAAAGCCCTGTTGGGTTGAATTGAACCGCTCCGTTGGTGGTTGGCAAAGTAAATGATAAGACCGGGGCTGGAATTGTAACCGGGACATTGCTGCCTGGCGTGATCGTCAGGGTCACATTCCCCGTTAGTGGTTGGCTGTTTGCCGGGCTGGGCGCGACGGTCACCGCAACCGGAACGCCTTCGATGGTCCCGTTTGTTGCCACGGTCATCGCAGTCGCAGAGCCGGCCAAAACTGGAGCTGTTCCGCTGCCATTCACCCCAACGGGCGAATTACCCACATTGCCCTGAACCAGGACCTCACCCGTCAGAGCGCCACCGTCGCCGATTCCGGCGCTGAAGGTGATGATCACATTGCAGGTCGAATTGATCGCGATTGGAGCAGCACTGCAAGTATCTGATGTCTCGCTGAAGTCGGGAGTATCACTGTAGCCGGTGACTGCCAAGGGCGCATTGCCATAATTCAGAAGCATCGCCGTTTGCGTCGTCGACGAACCCGCGGATGGAGCGGGATACGGGTCGGCGGTAAGGGTCCCAAAGGCAATGGACGCGCTGGCACTCGCCATATTGATGTTCAGTGCGCTCCCGTCGGCCACATAGATGTTCCCCAAATAATCCTGGACCACGGAGATCGGATTGGTGACGCCGGTTCCAACCTGTGTACTGTTGCCCAAGTTCAACGGCGGTGTACCAGTGGGGTTGTATGGAACACGAATCGTTCCGGCTGCCTCTGCGATATACAACGAACCCGAGGGATCGATCGCCAAGCCGGTTACACCGGTGAGACCGCTGAGCACATTGGTCTGAGTTCCAGTCGGCGTCACTTCATAAACGCTGCTGCCGTTGACTACATAGAGATTATTGTAAGAATCCACCGCTATTGCAGTGGGAGTACTCACCGCGGCTCCCGCGAGAGTAACGGCTTGTGAACTGAGCACGCCGGGCAGGGCTGTATTCCACCCGGCGCTGAAGTTCTCCAGTTCGTAGACCGCCTGTTTGTCCGCATCCGATACAAAGAGGTTACCGAGGCCATCGGCGGCCAGCTGGACATGCAAGCCCAAACTAAGACCGGTCTTTAGCGTCACCTGGCCCTTGGTATTCAATCCGCTGGCGGATTGCGGCACTTCATAGATGCTGCCGCTGTCCGCGATGAAAACATCGCCTGCTCCGTCGACTGCAACGCCGGTAGGTGCTTTAAGACCTGTACCGACGGAAGTGCCTGCCGTGCCTGAACCCGAACCCACTGGGTACTTCTCGACCGCACCAAGACCCGCATCAGCGACATAGAGATTTCCAGCAGCATCCACCGCGATTTGGCTGGGCGTTACGAGTCCGCCGCCGATCGTCGACTGTGGTAGTTGCGAAAACTGCACAGCAGCACTTGTTCCAATGCCGCTTATGGGGATGGAAGCCAGCAGATTACCTTTCCCGTCCAGCATGGCCAGGGTTGCGGAAACAGCGCCCGCCTTATTAGGAGTAAAGCTCACGGTAACATTGCAAGTCGCCGAGGAACTAGTCGAAGAGGTATTGTCATAGGCCGTCCCAGCCGTGCAGTCTGCCGAGTTGCCGCCAACAACAGCGAAGTCCGGATTACTCGTGCCGGCCTCAATCACCCCAATCGTGCCGGGCGTCGTCATTACGTTGAAACTGAAGTTGACACTTTCTTGGGCCGGCTTGCTCGTCCCAACCGTCTCTGCGCCAAAAGCCGCTGAATTGAAGGTGACTTCAGCAACGTCGGCGATCCCTTCAAAAGGTGTCCCGGTTACAGGACTCGGGGCTGTAGGAACAAATAAGATTCCGCTATTACCAGTCACGCCGACCGACCCCTGCGCGTATACCGGCGTCAACAGGACAGCTGCACTGGATGAAGAGAAGCCGGCGGAAAGCAGGTAGACGCCACTGTCTTGATCGCTTATGTAGATATTCCCAGCACTATCAACAGTCACACCGGTGACGTCGGGCAGATTGGGATCAATGCGTTTAAGACCTGAATCCGAGGTCAGCCCGGCTTGTCCCGCGGGAATCTCGTAAGCGCCAAGCAGAGCGCCCGTACCTTGCTCAACAAAATAGATGTTGCCCGCTGGGTCCTCTGCTACCGAAATTGCCGGCGCTTTCAGGCCCGTAATGATCGGAGTAATCGTCCCCGCCACAGGGGTTGCCCATGCGCCGGTCACAGCGATACTGGCAATGCCGTTTCCGGAGGCCTGGCTCGTCCCAACCACAAGACTCGGATCACTCTTGTTGCCGATTGCAATTCCCCAAGTCTGCACTCCGGTTCCAAAACTGTAGAAAGCGTTGCCGCAAGCACCGGAAGTGGGGGTTGCTGACGTCAGAGTTGTGTTCAGGTTGCCCCAGCTACTGAAGGGATACATCAATACGCAAGTACCGCCCTCAATATACAGATTGTCACTCGAATCGATAGCGATTCCAGGGGTTGCAATGCCGCTGGGATAGCCGATGCCAGCGAGGCCGCCTGCGCCAACGAGAGTCACATAGGGTGCATTCCCCGCGGGAAACTCATATAGCGCGCCGTTTGCATCATCCACGGCGAGCACATCCCCAAAACTATCGGTGGCGATGTTCGCGATGCTGCCGACGTTCTTGAGGGTGGTAATCCCGGTACCATGATTGACCTCGGTGGCGAAGCTCGCGATGGCCGCCGGCGTGATTTGCGCTCGTGCTCCTACGCAGAAACATGCGAAGAGGAACAGGAACGTCAGCACAAATCCGGAGAACCGACGCAGCGACATGAATTGCTTGCTGAACATGACATTTCTCCCTGGATGACTCATTTCAACCTTGTTCATTGCCTGAAACCGCCTCATAAATGCACCCGGACTCCACGGCCTCCGGAAGGCGACTTCTCGTCCTCTGGAAGCCGCTTGAACCGGAAACTATTGGACTGTTACGGCCAGCGTGAAGGGCAGTGACTCCACTTTACCCGTCCCCGGATCTGTGACAACTATGCCCAACTGATAGGTACCAGGCGTTGTCGTGAACTTTAGGGGCGGCGGCGTCTTGGTGTAAGAGGAGTTGGTACAGCCGCCAACACCCATCACGACTCCGATCAGCATCAATGCAGCCCCGACGCCATTGAGCAGCCCGCGGTTGAAGATCTTTTTTCTGCGCAACGCCAGCCCGAAAAGCCCGAACCCGAAGATTCCCGCCGGAATCAGTGGAGAAGTGTTGGACCTATGGGTTTGCACACTGGCTACGCCCCCCGGCGGTAGGTTCACCGGGATGTTGGTGCTGACGGTAACGACGGTCGGCGTCATTCCGGTGCACGAAGAGCCCTTTGAGGGAGCGCAGATAACAGGCTGCGGAACGCTGAACGTGCACTCGGCGTAGTACAGCGTCCCCATAACGCATGAAATGTTGGCGCCGTTAGAGGCCGAGAACCCGGCGATCGAATACAGTGTGATGTTGCTCGTTACTGGCGTCCCGGCCGGAGTCGAGACCGAAGCCGGACTTGCCGTGATCAGCACAGTTGAAATGACAACCTGGAAGGCGATGCCAGGAGCGGCGGTTGCGGTTGCAGCATAATTCTGATCGCCGCTGTAATTCGCGTAAATATTGTAGGACCCAACAGCCAGCCCGCTTGTGTTGAGGACTGCATTCCCGTTCGCATCCACCGTCACGGGGGTTCCTACTTGCGTTCCGTTATTGGCCAGACTCGCCCCGGTCGTAAAGGTGACAGTGCCGCTCGGTTTGCCAAGTTGCGCGATGATGCTCGCCGTCGAGGTGAGGTTCGCCGTCAAGGTGATTGTGGTTTGTCCTTGCTCCACATAGTAGATGCCGTTTGCAGCGTTGGCAACTATGCCGAGAGGCTCAGTGAGTGCGAGCGACGGTGAGGCCGGATTTACAGTAAAGTTCGGCGTTCCAACAACGCAGGCTGGGCTTGCGCTCGGCTGGAACAAATTTACGATGCTACCTTCGTAGGCAACCGTCACACAATAGCTGCCGCCCGGAATATTTGCCAAATTGAAAGTCGCTGTGGTGCCAGCATCTGTTCCTGTAGCCTGCGCCGATTGAGTGATCGTAGCCTGTGTGCAGCCCTGAGTCCAGCAGGCCAACGACAGATCAACCTTTCCCGAAGGAGTATTGGTGGTACCAGAGGTTCCACTCGGCGGCGCCGGAGAAATCGAAACCGTCACTGTTGTGCTTCCTGGAACGGTCGCGATCTGTGGGTTCAGGCTTATGGCAGTTTGAGTCGGCTCGAGGTTGGCTAAAACGGTGCCCCCCAGCCAAGCAGTGATGCTACCCGCGTTGGCAGCGTTGGTCGCGACCGTCATTGAATCATTGCTATAAACACCTTGCGCCGGCCCCGTAAACTGGAGATCTAGCGTGCAAGACAAACCGGTAGTTACGGACGTCGCACCCGTGGTATCGCAAGTCCCTCCCTGGAGAAAATCGTAAACTCCACCGTATGCGTCCCCAACGGAAAAGGTTGGAGTTCCAGTCACCATCAGAGGCATGTTGCCGGTGTTATACAAGGCGGGTGACTGAGTCGTCGGCAACTCAGGGGTAAGAGCGTCTCCAAAGTTGATCGACCCGGTGGTGGCCAATTCGTACAGATTGGGTCCGCTCGTCATATCGGAAACATAGACGTTGCCCTGCTGATCCAGGGCCACGCCATTCGGCGCGGTAACGGGCGCAGCCGCACCCGAGGCGATTAGACCCGCGCTGTTGAAGGTCAAAGTACCGCCAATCGACGGAATGCGAAGGATGCCGCCCTTTTGAGCCACAAGCACCGACCCAGACGGCTCCACTGCCAAGCCGGTGACTGGCGGAGTCAGTTGATTGGTAATGAGGTTCTCCAGGCTCAATGGTGATATTTCCAACAGAGTTTGGCCATCTGCAACGAACAAGTTGCCGGTATTGTCGACCGCGACCGCCGAGGGTGCACTGAAAGGCTGGAGGATCGAGCTGACCGTAACCGTCGAGGAAGCATTGACCCCGGCCTCATTGCCGTTGGTAACCAGATCAACTGCGGCCGGATTGGGAATGATGACAACACGTGAATTCTGGGGATCGGCGACGAATGCCTCGCCGATACCGTTCACCGCCAGATTGAGATTGAGGTCCTTTCCCAGGTTCGAGGCGACGGTTTGCCCGGTGCTACTCGTGGTGCCGCCCACCGCGGGAAACTCGGTCACCGTTCCTGCCCCTGAGTCGGCTACGTACACATCTCCCGACCCGTCCACAGCCACGCCTGTTGGAGACGACCACCCGCTCCCGATCGGGCTGCCGGACACACCGGAGGAACCCGCCTTGAAATACAGAACCTGTTTGAGGCCGGGATCTGCCACATAGACGTCGCCGGCAGAATCAGCGGCTACTTGCGCTGGGGAGACGAGTCCAGCCGATGTTCCGGCAACCGCGGTTTGCAGCGGGGAACCAAGCATCGCCACATCTGCGCCTAGTTCGGTTCCGGCTAGATAAATCGAGCTCGAAATGGTGTTATTGGTGACCGTATCAACCCCGGAGATCGTTACCTGTCCAGAGATTGCCCCTGGCGCGCCGGCATTCTGCGCAACCCAGACCTGGCAGGTTGTCAGCACCGTGGCCGTATACGTAGTTGTTGCATTTGACGCAGTGCACGGAATTGCCGACGTTCCCGATATGGGAGGATTGGGGTTTGTCGACGCGGCCCCGAAAGCCGCCCCGCTCCCGGTCAGCGGGAATTGAATATTGGTAAGAGTGACCGGATTGGGGTTGTTGAAGTTCACAAATGCAACACCCGATGGTCCCGCGATTCCGGACCCAGAGCTACCCAGCGTGAAATTCACGCCGTTGCTCTGCAGGCCGCCCACAAGCACACCGCCGGTAAGCACAGGGGCCACTATAACAACCACAGGGCCTGAGGTCGCGTCCGACGGCACCACCGCCGTGATCGAAGTGGGGCTCCAATTGGTGATCTGGGTCGTCGATGACTGCCCGTTAAACAAGACCGTGCTGGTGCCCTGCGTGGGGCCGAAGTTCATCCCCGTGATTGTCACCGAATTGCCGACCTGTCCAAAATTCGGAGTGATACCCAGAATCGTTGGCGAGTTGCCCGAGACGCCCAGGTTGAGAGATCCCGGAGCCCACACCACGAATGCCCAAACGCCTGGATAAGCCCCCGAGCCGCTGGGAGTCCACTGATCATAAGAAGGAATCCAGAGGTATCCTCTCGAATCGATGGCAATGGCGTTGTTGCTCCCGACGGGATTGAGAAGGGAGATGTGATTGAAGTTCAGGCACGCGGCACTATGAACCGCTTTCGCGCCCCCGCATTCGTTGGGGATCATCCAGATCCCGTTGAAGGTCTCGTCATAGTTGGCGTTATTCTCTGAGGGGAGATAGAGATTGCCGGCGGCATCCAGCGTCACGCCGCCGTATACTACCGTACTGGGGCCACTGGTGCCCACATCGATACGCGTCAGTTGCGCCTCTGCGTCTCCAACTCCCGTTCCTATAATGGGCGTTGGAGTTCCGGTCCCGGCTGGGATAAAGAAGACCCCACTCTTGCGTCCCGTGTTCTTTATGGCGCGCTGCTCCACAAAGTAGATGTTTCCAACCACGTCGATCGCCAGCTTTTCCTGATCAGTAAAAAGGCCTTCGACAATGGGTGTGGCTGTGACGGATGTCTTGTCGCTGTTCCCCTGGTTATCAACCGCGACCGAGTAGATATTGTTGGCGCTCTCGGCCCCCCAGTACAAAGTCCCGCTGCCGTCCATTGCGGAGCTGTTGATGAACTGCAGGTCGTCTACGCCATATTGGTACGATTTGTTGGTGGTGGGATCGATGATATTGGTGCCCCACACGTCGGAGGCCACAGGGCTCCAAGTCTTATTAACGGTATCGTAGGGAACGCGAAAGAACATAGCACTGGGGGCAACTTTGAGCCCTTGATAGCGAACACCAAGATAGAGGTTCCCCTGGGCATCAAGCGTCATGCCAATGGTGCTGTAGCCGCTGCTGTTCCCGGCCCCTAACACCGTAGCCGTAGTCTGTGTACCGTCGACAAGGGTTGACCAAGAAGTCGCACCGGGGGAGAGCTGATACAGGGAGCCGTTTCCCGCATCCAGTTGCAGAACGTTCCCATCAAAGAAGGCGATTATGTAGATTTGGCTCCAATTCTGGTTGGAGGGCACAACAACCACCGAGCCAGTCGTCATCGGTGGGGGTGTCTGCCCTCCGGCGGTTCCGAACACCGACAGAACTCCCATCAGTAAACCAATCCCGGTGTAACCCAGCCGGCGAATGTATGCTCTTGTCTCGATGGCCATCAAAAACCTCCCGAACGTTCTCATTCAAATCTCTCCGCGAACGGCAGCCCCGCCTGTCCGCATCCTCAGGGTCTCGCCACCATAGCGGCCCTCTTTTCTTTCCGCGCCGCCTGCTGAGTTCCCGCGGCTCACTCATGCGCTTCAAGCAGCCCCGATGCACTGGCAGCGAGGCCGGCGAAGCTATCGCTCAAAACGAAAACTTCGCACTTAGTTCCATCAGGCGTGAACCGTATTTCACATTCGCTATCCCGAAGTCTTTATGTCCCAGTTCCGCAGGTGTGATGACCTGCCCCGCCTGTGCCTCCAGCAAGCCACCCAGGTTCAGATTGGAATTGTCATTGTTATTAAAGGAAACCTCTGGGTGGTTGAGGAAATTGAAGCCAGCAGCCCTGATCTGAAGAGTCCTGCCCTCACCAACCGCGAAGTCCTTAAGCAATGACGCATCATATTTTGTGAAGGCGGGTCCGTGAATATAGGGAAGCCGATACTGTCCCTGCCCGGTGGGGTTCGGCGAAATCACATAACCCTTCCCTGAGGTACCGCTGCCAGGCAGCGGAACACCGAAGCAGGCCTGCTTAATGTACTGATGTTTCGCGCTGCTACCCGCCGGATTGCAGCTCAAAGTAGGCATCAACTGGTAATCAGGACTGCCGAGCCAGACCTCAGGGGTCAAGTTGGTTACGCAATACGTATGACCGCTCGCGTCCGGTTGGACGTTATAATTGGTCGCGCAGAATTTGTTGGCATTGGACGGGAGATTGATCTGCTGCGACATGAAGACGCGGGTCTCTTCAAGACTGCCGTATCCAAATCCAAAGTTCTCGCCCTGCTCAGAGGTCAGGTCCGGACCGCTCGATAGCTGCGAGATGCCCGAAATCTGCCAGCCATTCGCGGCTTTGGATAAGAGGCGACTTCCTCCGTGGTAGCGAGTCCCCAGATTGACCAAATAGTGAATATTGAAGACGTGGGTACGATCGAATGGAGCCGGACTGTAATCGTTCCGCAGATTCAGTGGATCGGCAAGGGTGTTGTTGTAGGATGCAGCCGTCGCGAGAATCTTCGAGAAGGTGTAATTCGCTCCCCAACTCACAATGCCCGACGACTTGTTCCACGATGCCTGCAGGCTATTGTAATTCGAGTAGTAGTCGTGCTTCAGCGCGTAAACGTGCTGATAAAAGGGATAGGCCCTGTAGAAGTCATTGCACTGCGTGGACATGGAGCTGAGATCCGCGCAGCCCGTTGACCTTAGCGTTGCCGGTAATGCGCCGAGGTCGAAGCTGTCCTGAAAGAATGCACCCAGAGGAAGCACATTTAGATCCGACGCGCCGTTGTAGCCGCTGGCCTGGGTGTTATAGGTTGGCAGGTTTACGGACTCATTTCCTACATAGGCGATCTCCAGCAGCGAATTCCACTTTAGCCTCTGATCTGCGGTCACATTGAATTGATAGTAGATCGGCCGGACTGTGTCGTCGGGAGTGAGGGTGTAGACGTTGATGTCGGGAGGAGCAAGGGGCGACTGATTATCAACCAGATCGAACGACAATTGTCCGATCGACTCACTGGTCTTATAGCCCTGCGCACTCGCCCCTGCCAGAGCATAGGGCTGGAATTCCTCTTCATTGCGATAGATGCCCCATCCACCTCGCAGAACGCTCTTTCCTGTACCGAAGATGTCCCATGCGGCGCCGACACGGGGGGTCCAATAGAACTTTGGCGGGTTGCTCACCGAGTTTGTGATCGAACCGTTCTGCCCATGCCAAGTTATGCCAGGCAATGCGAGGGTGGTGCCACAGTCCCGGCCCACACAATCGGTGTTGTAGAGCGAGGGAGAAAAGGTAGCCAAGCCGTTGTTATGACGGTCAAACCACGGGCCCAAATGCTCCACGCGAGCGCCAAGCATTACCGTGACCCGATGCAGCTTCCAGGAATCGTTGGCGAACCCGGCCCATGTCGTGTACTGCATGTCCACGGTCGGGGAGAAATTCGTCTGTGTGAAGCTGTCCGTCTCACCCAAATACATCATAGCGATTGGATTGATACAGTTGCCGAAGTATGCTGCACCCGAGCTGCGGTTGGTTCCATTCGGATCCTGGTTTTCGCAGTTGACGTAATCCGCATTTCCGCCGACACTCGAGTTGTATTGAAAGTACCCATTGCCGGGATTGAATGTGTACTCTCCCTGCGGAAACGCGTTGGCATAATCGGCCGATCCATTTAGGATGCCACGCTCCGCATAGAACCCAAATGCGAGGCTATGCGGTCCCTTGATCCAGTTCAGCGTATCCTCCGCCGTCGGAACGACCTTCTGCATTCTGATTTGGTTGTTGTAGAAGCCGCCCGGCATCAGCATGTTGGGATAGCCCAGGGAACTATAGTCCGACAGCGCCGGCAACGAATAGTCCCCATTGGTCTTGTATTCGCCAAGATAGTTGAAGCCCTGGGTGTTGGTACAGGTTCCGGCCGCCCGCTGCGCAGGACTCGAGCAGTCATACTTGCCTATATCGAACCGGTCGACCGCATTCGGATTCCCCATATTGCCCGGGTTGCTGATAAAGGACATCGAGACGCTGGCTTCGTTAGTTACGCTAGAGCCAAAGGTGCGCATGTTATGGACAGAGAAGACGTTGGAAAGATCACCCGATGTGACTTGGCCTGGATACTCCATAGCGTCGACGGGAGCGTATCCCCAGGCAACCGGCTCATCGCTGACCTGCTGCTGGCGACCCCAAGTTGCATAGTACTTGTCGTAGTCGCTATGGTTCAAATCCATGCGGATATGAAGCTGATAGCCGTTCTGCGTCTGGAGTACCGGCAAAATATAGTTGTAGCCCTGCTCATTTACAAATGGATCGGCGTTCGGCAACGGGAGCCAATTGACCAGAGCCTCGCCTGATGGATTGGGGTTAAACGGGTTCACGTTGCCGTTGGCAACCGCGGTGCCATTTGGCAGGTAGTTCTCCGCGTAACACATCGGCAGGACCGCGTCCAGATTGACACCGCCGACCGGACGCGCGCCGCAGAGCTGAGCGTTCAATGACTCTACGCTGAAGTCGCCGGTGCGCTCTGCAAGGGTCGGAACCCAGGAGCCAAGGGTTTCCGGTGAGTAATTTTGGTTGTAGTACTCAAATCCAGCAAAGAAGAAAAGCTTCTCGTTGTGCGGGCCGAGCCGGGTATGTGGAATCCACACAGGACCACCCACTTGCCCGCCCGGATAGAGATAACGTCCCGGGGGCCGTGACTGCTGAAGGTAGTTGTTGTACCAGTCATTGGCATTGAGCACCGTGTCGCGGACGTACGTGTATGCTTCACCGTGGTAGGTGAGGCCGCCAGCTTTTGTGGTGGCATTCAGCACGGCTGGGCCCTTCGCATACTCGGCGCTGAAACTCGATGTCGTAGCCTTGAGTTCCTGGATCATGTCGGCGTTCACCGTCTGCACGGTCCCGGCATTTGAATCGATATCCTGGATCGAGACGCCATCCATCACCGTGGCCAGTCCAGTTGGACCGGCCCCGTTCGCGGAATAGCCTCCGGTCGCGCCGCTCATGCCTACGACAGCAGTGTTCGGCGCCTGGTTGTTCACTCCTGGGCTCACCATCGTGAACCCCGGCAGCATTTCGATCAACTCAGTTGCGTCGCGGCCCTGGATGGCCAGCGTATTCAGATCGCTCGCCGTGATTACGTCGCTACGCTCGGAGGTATCCAGCGGCTTCATGGCCTGGTTTGCACTTGCCTCCACGGTGACCTGCTCGGTCGCCTGGGCTATTTGCATTTTGATATCCACGAAGTTCATCCGATCACCCGGCCGCAGTGCGAAGGGCCGCGACTCCCACGTCGAAAAGCCCGTCTCTGAGACTCGAACCTGGTATCGCAATCCGGCGGTGATGGCAGATAGCGCAAACTCTCCGGCGCCGTTGCTGACCGTCTTGCGCTCGGATTTGTTGTCCAGATTCGTCACCACGACGACAGCGTTCGGAATCACAGCGCCTGTCGTATCCTGCACTACGCCGGACACGCTGCCCGTGGTCTCCTGCGCCAAAGCAGGCAACTGCCATAACAGCAGCGCTGCGATCGTAAACGCCAACAATGCGGACGCCGGCCTGAATCCGGGAAAAAACCTCATGTAACAACCCCCTTGGCTGCCCAGCTTTTTGCGAGATCGAGATTCGGAACACATGCAATATCGAACACGTCACCGCGTCGAGATGCGTGCACCGCACAATTCCAAACTTCGCCAACTTTGACTTCGATTCGCAATTATCATGCCCGCGCACGAAAAAGGTCAAGAAGATTCTTTCCAGATCGTGAGGCTTGGTAACGAGACCATGAAATCGGAGACGACATCATCGGTTTCGGAACAGGAAACGGTTGAACTGCGATGACCCCCGAGGTCCCCGCTGAAGGTGCGAATTGTATCTTCGTGCTTAATCGATTTATCATTCAAATCAATCGATTTGACATCTGACTCAATCGATTTATCCCCTAATTCAGTTGCGAGGACATCCAACTTAATCGATTTATCACTCTAGACTCGTTAGTCGATCGCGCTTCATCCATCAGTTTTCAGCGCGGCTTGCAGCCGGCTTTTCAGCGTTCTTCGACCGGCCCAAATCACCTATTTCCTTCTGTTTTCCACCGGTGAAAAAGTTTTTCTGATGTCAGTTTTCGACCTCGGTTTGAGGGTAGGCGTCGGCAAACCCTGGCGCTGACGGATGGATCGGGCGGTTTCAATTCGGCAAAGCGACGCCTCCTAAAATCATCCCGGCTGCTCAAGCCACCTGCCGCAAACCGAGCGTCTTTTCGCCGACCGGCCGCGCCAGAATGGTAACGGTCCCACCAGACGAGACGAGGGGCGTCGCCGGGACCCGGATCGCCGGCTGAGGAGCTCCAACTTGCCTGCCACCCGGTCGCCACCCCCCCGCTTATCCGGTGCGAACATTTCCGCTTGACAACGCCACTGGGGGGTATGAAGATGTTTCCGCATCTCTTTTATCAAATACCTCGGCAGCGAATGCCGGGGCGGAGGGCTTTGGCGGCTCTACGTTCGTTCGTCAAAACCGGAGATGGCCAAAGTCAAACGAGTGCGATCAAACGACAGCGCGGAACGCAACAGCCGTTCCCCCATTCTGAAACAATTCTAACCGGAGGATTCATGATGCAATCGAAGTGGAACAGGATTCAGAGCGGTACGGCACGGGGAACTTGGGTTGCCCTGCTGTCGGTACTGGTTATATTGCTCTTCGCAGCTTCCGCGAGTGTAGCTCAAGGACCACCCTCAACACCCATCGTGGTCAGCCAGGTCACCTGGTATACGCCATTCCCGGCAGGCGGCGTTCTCGCTGGGGCTACCGACGGCGGCAGCTCCTGGGGCATCAACTCCAAGGGCGTCATCGTCGCCAGCACAACCTACGGCGGCTCAGTCGTATATTTCAACGGCCCAGGCTATGCGGCCACCTCGGCTGGCTCAGTCGGCAACGTCGGCGGGATTGCCATTGACAAGAATGACAATCTCTACGTTGGCGATCAATATAGCAGCGTCATTGCAAAAATTCCGGCAAACGCCGATGGAACCTACACCATTACGTCGGATCCGACTAAGACGCCTGCACCGCCCGCTTGCACCGGTGCCACAACCGACACAGCGGAGTGCCTGATCTCGGAGCCCGGCACAGCTCTCGGCTACTTCGGCATTACATCCATGGCCTTCGACAAGGCCGGCGATCTGTTCTTCGCCACCGACAGCCAGGGCGCTGCATTCTCCATTTATGAGTGCAACAGCACCTGCCTCTATGGCCCAACATTTACGGCTCCCGCCCTGATCTACACGGAGCCCGCCGGCACTACGATTGGCGCCGCCACGGGTCAGCTCTATGTAGGCACAATGGCCTTCGATCCCTGGGGCAACCTCTTCTACACGGATGCAGTTGTTGTAGCATCCGGCAATGGCGAAGACGCCGCCTCCTATGTGGAAGAACTGGTCTATACCGCCAGCAGCAAAACTTTCGCGGCGGCGCCGACCACTCTTGCGACCTACCTCAATCCGGTTCCCCTCACACACTATAACGACTCGATCGATACGCTCTACATCGATCCGACACTCGGCACGGTGTACTTCGCCCTGCAAAACGAAGGCATTTTCGCGCTGCCCAACACCAAGACCGGCGGCCCCAATTCGGCAGGCATCTACGGCGTCACCGGCCAGGGCGCAAAGCTCCTGAAAGCCGACAACTACGGTAACTTCTTCTTTGTCGCCTACAGCAACGCCAACAGCTCGGACACGCTTGGCTATATCTCCTTCACAGGCCCGACCTTAGCTGGGTCTCCATCTGCAACGACCGCAAGCCTCATCATTGCGGATAACACGGAAGCATGCACACCGACCCTGAACGTTCTGTTCTCTGACTCCGAATACAGCTCCGCTCTGGGTGCATGCAGCGGGATGGCTGTAGGAACCGGCTCCTTTATTGCGGACGCAGTCACCTTCACTCCAAACACCGGCGTCACTGTGGCGCCCCCCGCCGCCATGACTGTGACCGATACTGTGTCGAACGCCTCGACCTCCGTTGCGGCTACAGGCTCGACGGTCTCGGTTGTCCAAAGCACATTCCTGACGCCATTCACAGGCGGCGGAGCCTTCGGCGGTAACGCTGCTGGCGGCACCACTGGAGCCATCAACTCGATGGGCGTCGCCGTTTTCGGCGGCTCGTATGGCAACGAGATCTATCAGTTCACTCAAGGTGGCACGGTTCTGACGAATCTCGGCAACAGCAAGTATGGTGGTGCCAATGGCATGGCCATCGACAGCCAAAACTACCTCTTTATGACCACTGAGTACAGCAACCTCATGCTCAAGGCCCCCATGAATGCTGCCGACGGGACGTACCCGGCACTCCCGGCCACCGCTGCAAAGCTAGCCGCCCTTCCTACTTGCGCCGGGGACGGAGTCGCTCCTGACAATGCGGGAATCTGCCAATTTACTCCCGGTGGCACAACCACCGGTTTCGGTGTTGCAGGCCTGACCTTCGACAGCAACGGCAACATGTTCATCAGCACCGATAATGAGGTCCCGTCGACAACAATAACCGCTCCGACTTCAATTCTTGAGTGCCCTGCAACCTGTATGTATGGCACCACGGCGGGCACAGCCTCCACGGATACGCAGCCCATCGTGCTCTTCTCTGAGCCTCCCGCGGATGCAGCTGGAGATCAACTCTTCGTCGGCGGCATTGCCGTGGATCTCTCGGACAACATCTTCTTCACCGACGACATGCTCGATGGCGGCGGCAGCGGCTACAACCACTATTCGGACGTGTACGAACTGAAGCCCGACTCCACGACCGCAACCGGGTATGCGGCTGCTCCAACGCTCCTCGAAACGCTGACGCCGCCGTGCGCAGCGGCCCCTTGCGACTATAACAACGAGCTCGACACGGTCGTTGCCGATGCGAACGGCAACATCTTCTTTGCCGATCAGTACACCGGCATCTACGAGTTCGCGAACATATCGGGAACCGTGGATGTCGGAAACGCGATTCCCGTCGTGGCTCCTGGCGCCAAGGTCATCGTTCCGGACGGCAAGGGCAACTTCTACTTTGTCGCCTATAGCAACAACAACTCCGCGGACACGCTCGGCTTTGATCTCGTCGGCTCGGTGGCGATCACCGGGCAGGCCACGCCTACAGCTCCGACTTCGGCGACCATCAGTGTGCTCGATAACTTCTCCTGCGCAACAATGCCCGCGCTGACCTTCACCTTCAGCGATCCGGAATTCACGGTGCCTGCAACCGCCCCCGGATGCGCGGATATGGCCATTGGAGGGTTCTCTTCCTTCAACCAGACCGTCACCTTCACTCCCAGTGCAACTGCTTCGGGCACGGTTCCCACAACCTTGACTGTAACTGACACGACCAACGGCGGCGCCGGCACGGCAGCGGTCACCGCCCAGGCCGCTTCCGCGCAAACCATTACCCCCTCCAATCCCAGCGCGTCGGAAACAGTCGTCTACCCCGTCTCGCCGATCGTGTTGAGCGCATCGGCAAGCTCCGGCTTGGCTGTCACATTCAGCATCGACACCAACTCCACTGCTGGGGCCGCAACCCTCGCCGCGGATGGCGTTACGCTGACCATTAACACCCCCGGCACAGTCATCATCGACGAAAACCAAGCCGGCGGCACGTCCGGAGCCACCGCCTACGCCGCTGCTCCACAGGTCCAGATCACCATCACCGTCAGCCAGGGAACGCAGACCATCACCTTTGCCCCAGCCAGTCCGGTAACCTTTGGCGTCGCGCCGATCACGCTCACTGCGACCGGTGGAGATTCGGGTAATGCGGTAACCTTCACCCTTGACAGCACAAGCACCGCAGGGGCTGCGACCCTCAGCGGAAGCACCTTGACCATCACCGGCGCCGGCACGGTCGTCATCGACGCCAACCAGGCGGCCGGGACCGACTAAGCCGCGGCCGGACAGGTACAGGGGTCTATCGTCGTCAACCAGGCCGCGCAAACCATTACGTTTGCCCCAACCAGTCCGGTGGTCCTCGGCGTCGCGCCGATCACGCTCACGGCGACCGGCGGAGCTTCAGGTAATGCGGTAACCTTCACCCTCGACAGCACAAGCGCCGCAGGGGCCGCGACCCTCAGCGGAAGCACGTTGACCATCACCGGCCTCGGCACGGTTGTGATCGACGCCAACCAGGCGGGCAATACCAACTATGCGGCAGCCGCTCAGGTAAAGGGATCCGTAGTCGTCAACGCGCCCATTGCGGTGGCTACACCCACCTTCACCCCGGCGACCGGCGCCACGTTGTACATCGGGACGACCAACACCGTAGCCATCGCGGATACGACAGCCAACGCCGTCATCTACTACACCACTGACGGCTCAACGCCCACTAACAAGTCGGCCGTGTACAGCGGCCCCATCACCTTGTCAACCGTTGGCAGCGTCACAATCAACGCCCTTGCCACACTGACCGGGGAGACGTCCAGTTCGGCAACCGCAACCTACACAGTCAGCCCCGTAGCGCCGAGCATCGCCGCCGCAACATCAGCGCCGACGCTTACCATCACGGCCCCTGGTTCGGGGACTGAAACGATCACCCTCACACCAACAGGCGGCTTCAACAGCGCAGTTACGTTTACAGTCTCAGGGTTGCCTGCCGACACAACCTACAGCTTCAACCCAGCGACCGTGACGCCCGGCACCACGCCGAACAACTCAACAGTGCTGACGATCAATGCCTCGAATCCCCAGTCGTCCTTCCTTCGTCGCAACTCCAACACGTTCTTCCCAGCAGCGACTTTTGCCGCCGTGCTCTGCCTCTTCGGGATCAGAAAGCGGCGCACTCTGCAGCTGATGCTTCTGTTGGCCATCAGCATGGTTGGCATGGGCGTATTCACCGGCTGCGGCGGAAGTTCGTCGAAGTCTAAGACACTTCCACCCGCCACCGGGACGGTTACGGTTACAGCCACGTCCACGACTCCGGCTGTTTCAACAACCACCACATTCACTCTGACGGTCGACTACCAGTAGAACCTTCTGACAACCCAACTGAACCACCGAGGCCTCTCCAAACTTGGAGAGGCCTCGGTGTTTCTGCACTCTGTGTTTATGCCATGCTTCTTGGGGAACAACCCCTTCCACTCAGAAGCGCTCGCCTATCGGGAGGCGGTCTCACCTTCCCAAAAAGTCTTTGGCTTTCTGCAAGAGAACGTCGCGGCTCATATCGGAGATGGCATTCGTGAGTGGAATGCTCTTGGGGCAGACTTCGACGCAGTTTTGCGCGAAGCCGCACTCCTGAATGCCGCCGTCGCCGGCCAAAGCGCGCAGGCGTTCCGCGGCCAGGACCTTGCCCGTGGGATGGTTGTTGAAGAGCTTGACCTGGGCGATGGTAGCCGCACCGACAAAGCCCGTCTCTTCGTTGAACTGCGGACAGACTTCCATGCAGCAGGTGCAACTGATGCAGTTGGAGAGCGGATAGTTGGCTTCCTGCTGCTGCGGGAAAACACGCGGGCCAGCTCCCAAATCGTAAGTCCCATCGATAGGAACCCAGGCCCTGACCGCTTTCAGGTTTTCAAACAAGACAGACCGGTCCACTTGCAGATCGCGAACGAGAGGAAACTTCGAAAGCGGCTCGACGCGAATGGGCTGTTCCAGATTGTCGACCAGCGCCGAACAGGCCATGCGGGCCTTGCCATTGATGCGCATGGCGCACGAGCCGCAGATTTCTTCGAGACAATTGGAGTCGTAGGTGACCGGTGTGGTCGCGTGGCCGTCAGCAGTGACCGGGTTCGCGGCGATCTCCATCATCGCAGAGATGACGTTCATGCCCGGCCGCCACTCGATCGCGAAGCTCTCCCAAATGGCGGGAGCATCGGGGCTGGCCTGGCGCCTGATTTCAAATTGAACGGTCTTGTCTGCCATCGTCAGTCTCCCTCGGCTCATTTGGTTGCGTCATAGCGCCGCGGGCGCGGCTTGATGTATTGCGTATCGACAGCCTCATACTGAAAACGCGGACCAGAACCGGTGAAACTTGCCTTGGTGGTTTTCAGGAAGAGCTCGTCGTTGCGGTCGGGAAAGTCGGGTTTGTAGTGCGCGCCGCGCGACTCGTCACGCAGGATCGCGCCCTGGACCACGACGCGTGACAGTTCCAGCATGTTGTAAAGTTGGCGGGCAAATGCAAAGCTGGTGTTGGCCCACTGGCTGCGGTCGGCAAGATTCACTCGTCTGTAGCGTTCGAGCAGCTCGACGATCTTCTTATCCGCCTCTTCGAGCCCCTTGTTATAGCGAATCACCGTGGCGTGCTTGGTCATCACTTCACCTAACTCACGCCATAACTTGAATGGGTTTTCCTTGCCGTCGTTATTCAGCAAGGAGGTATTGATCGAGGCTTGGCGGACTAACTCGGCGGCATGGCCTCCGTCGCCTTCTGGCGCGGACAGATTTCTGGCATAAGCCAGAGCGTTGGGTCCGGCGATAAACCCGCCAAAGATACAACTCACCAGCGAATTCGCGCCCAGGCGATTGGCGCCGTGGTATTGATACTCGCACTCCCCCGCGGCAAAGATGCCGGGAATATTCGTCATCTGGTTGAAGTCCACCCACAAGCCTCCCATCGTGTAGTGCATGCCGGGAAAGATCTTCATGGGCACGTCGTGTGGGTCGTCGCCTACAAACTTCTCATAGATGTCGAGAATGCCGCCGAGCTTGCGATCGAGTGTGGCGCGGTCGATGTGCGAAAGGTCGAGATAGACCATCGGTTGGCCGTCGATGCCCAAGCCCTCCTCGTAGACGACCTTGTGAATGGCGCGCGTGGCGATGTCGCGCGGGACGAGGTTGCCGTACTTGGGGTACCACTCTTCAAGGAAGTAGTAGCGCTCGATCTCGGGGATCTGCTTGACAGGGCGCTTGTCGCCGGCAATGCGCGGGACCCAGATGCGGCCACCCTCGCCGCGAGCCGACTCCGACATCAGGCGCAACTTGTCTTCGCCGGGGATACAAGTCGGGTGAACCTGAATCAGTTCGCCATTGGCGTAGTAAACGCCCTGCTGATAAACGGCCGACTGCGCAGAGCCAGTGCAGACCACAGAATTGGTACTCTTGCCGAAGATGGCTCCGATGCCGCCAGTGGCAAGAATAATGGCGTCTGCGGGGAAGCTGCGCAGTTCCATGGTCCGCAGGTCGAGGGCCGTGATCCCGCGAGCAATGCCCTTCGAATCGAGCACGGCCGAGAGAAACTCCCAGCCCTCGTATTTCTTGACCTTGCCTTCGGACTCGTGACGGCGAACCTGTTCATCGAGCGCATAGAGCAACTGTTGGCCGGTGGTAGCGCCAGCAAAGGCCGTACGGTTGTAGAGTGTGCCGCCGAAGCGGCGGAAGTCCAACAATCCTTCAGGAGTGCGGTTAAAGGGAACGCCCATGCGGTCTAAAAGATCGATGATGCCGGGTGCGGCCTCGCACATCGCCTTGACCGGGGTCTGGTTGGCCAGGAAGTCTCCGCCATAGATGGTGTCATCGAAGTGTTTGTTTGTGGTGTCGCCTTCGCCCTTCAAGTTCTTGGCCGCGTTAATGCCGCCTTGAGCGCAGACCGAGTGAGATCGCTTGACCGGGACGATGGAGAAGAGGTCAACCGATCCGCCTGCCTCGGCGATCTTAATGACCGCAGAGAGCCCGGCCAATCCTCCGCCAACCACAATGATTCTAGGTGCTGCCATGAAGGTCTTTCCTTTCGCACTAAAACAGAGATCAGAGGTCAGGGATCAGAGATCAGTGACCAACGAACGCCCAAATGCTCAACAGGCCCATGACGGCAAGTCCCAGCCCCAGCGCAATGCAGACGTAGCCAAACCGCTTGCGGGCCGCCGCGCCTGGAGTGATGCCCCACTTGGCCGCGAAGAGCCAGACGCCGTAGGCGAAGTGCCAGCAGATGGCGATCATGGCGATGACATAGACGGCCAGCATCCATGGGTTAGCCAACTCTTGCTGAACCTTGGCAAAGGCGGCCATGGGATGCTCGGGAAGGCTGACTCCCATGAATCTCTGGCGGGCCACATGCTGTGCGATGTAAGCGAATGCTATAAGGCCGGTGTAGCGCTGAGCAACATAGAGCCAGTTCCCTGCCCAGGGGTAGTAAACGATATTGGACTTGCCGCGCAGCCAGATCCATACGCCGTAACAGCCGTGATAAAGAATGGGCAGAAAGATGAAGACCCACTCCAGCACGCGCACCAGCGGCAGACTGTTCAGGAAGCGAACCTGCTCGCCGTAAGCCACTGGGCCTTTGAGCGCCTCGAAGTTCGAGAGCAGATGCTCCAGTAGGAAGGCGCCAATGGGGACGATGCCCAGCAGCGAATGCAGTTTGTGCCACAGGAAGGATGAACCCTCGCCGGCGTGCAGGGGCTGGACGCCAGGGCGGACGGTTGGCGCGGCAGGTTGTTGAGCGGTTGCCATAACGGTGTCGGCTCCTAAAGGCATCAGGGTCCAGTTCGCGGTAAAGGGCGGTTGCGGTTTGGGGGCTGGGAAGCGCGGCCTGGATTTGATTCATTATTGGGGTCGCGTATCACCCTCGTCAACCCACAGCACTTGGATTCAGTCTGGGTTTGCAAGATTCAGAGCGCTATGCGCCCAGCATCGGCAGCAACGCTGCGAACGCCCGTCCGCGATGGCTGAGCGTGTGCTTGGTTTCAAGATCCAGTTCGGCCATGGCGCAGTCGAGCGCTGGCAGGTAAAAGAGCGGATCGTAGCCAAAGCCGCCCGTGCCGCGGGGCGCTTCCAGAATCAGGCCTTCGACTGCGCCCTCGGCAGTGTGCAAGGCCATGCCGTCGAGGGCTGCCACAAGCGCGCAACGGTAGCGCGCCGTGCGTCGAGCGGCGGGAATACCCGCGAGCCGTTGCAGCAGAACCATGTTGTTCCACACATCGGTGTTGTCGTTGGCGTCGGGCGAGTCGGTGAGGCCGGAGTCGGCGGCAAAGCGGGCAGAACGCACGCCGGGAGCGCCGTTGAGAGCGTCCACCTCAAGTCCGGAGTCGTCGGCAAGGACCAGTTCGCCGGGGGCAAAGCGGGAGTAGTAGACGGCCTTGAGTGTGGCGTTATCGACGAAGGTGACGCCATCTTCGTCTGGGGCGGGAATAGACTTGAGCTCGGGCAGAGGCTCGATGACGAGCAAGTGAGCCGCGGCCGCAGTGCGGAAGTCGCGCAGCTTACCCTGGCTGGTTGTGGCAGCATAGAGTCGAAGGGCCATGAGGAGAGTGTAATGGGACAGGAGGCAACAGTCATCCGTTTGGGACGGGTAAATGCCGGTAAAGAATTGACGCTTCGAGATTTGTGCTACCAAGGTCCAGTACTTCACGTTATACTCGCGTCATCGGCCATTTGATGCCTCGCGCCTCATCGTTGTCCGATCCATCCTCTCGACCGGGTGACTCAATTGCAGTTCAATCGAGTTTGCATGCCAGAAGTCATCGCACGCTGGTTTAAGTATTTTCCTGCTGGCAAGCTGACGCCCCCCCAAATCCTCCTGTTCGTTGCGGCAATCTTGCTACTTGCGCCGCAACTTGCGCACCCCCAGGAGACGGAGAATCAGCTTGCAACGAAATCCCAAGTCAAATCGCCGGAGAGCGAACTCATTGCTGAAGGTGAGGGATGCTTTGGCCATTTTCACATCTATGTCGGTTCATGGTGGAGCAAACTCTACACCGGTGGAGTAGAGTACGACCACCATTCCTGGGGCAACTTCGTGGGAGCGCGGATGGACTATGTGGCTGAGGCTCTGCCGGTGGCCCTCCTTTCGGAACCGGCCAAGACCGACGCATACGGTGATCCGCTGACCCAGACCAAGCAGCTTGTCCCAGGCGTAGGAATTTCGCCGGTCGGTCTTCGGATGATGTGGAGGAGCAAAAGGTCCATCAGGCCTTACTTCATCACCAAGGAAGGGCTCATCATCTTCGACAAGAAGGCGCTGTCGTCAGATGCGACCTATTTGAACTTTCTCTTGCAATTTGGCCTCGGCGTGCAAGCCAGGCTAACGCCACGGCTCGACCTTAGGGCAGGTTTGGGATATATACATTTTTCGAACGCCTTTATCGTGCCGAGCAACCCTGGCCTGGACGTAATGTCCTACAATTCCGGTCTAAGCTATCATTTCGGAAAATAGAGTTGAGCAGGGCCGAGGCAAACTCGACTCTGCTCAATCTCAAAGGAAGCATGCTTCACCGTCCGGCAAGCTCAGAACTCAATAGCCTGCTCTAACCGTAAATCCCGCGAAGAAGCGCCTACGTTCAGCGTGCGCCTGCCTTTTGCAGTAACCCACTTCCCATCCTTCGTGGACCAGTACTGCAACTGCCGCGGCGCTACGTGGAGTGATACGGTCTTGGCTTCGCCTGCCGCAAGATGAACGCGGTCGAAGGCTACCAGCGCTCGTACCGGGAATTGCACTCCGGCAGGAATCTCACTAGGTGCTCCGAGATAGGCTTGCGGGACTTCGTCAGAGTCCGCCCTGCCGGCGTTCTTGATGGACAATCTGACGTCGAGACCGCCATCGGAGGCCTTCTCTACCTTGAGGTCTGAGTAGGCGAAGGTGGTGTAACTGAGGCCGTGACCGAAGGGGAAGAGCGGAGCAATCGCTTCCTTGTCAAACCAACGGTAGCCCACATTGACGCCTTCGCTGTAGGTCGTCTTGCCGTCTACACCTTTGAAAGACCGCTCGGGATGTTGGGGATCGGTAGCGGGGTAGTCCTCAAGCCGCTTGCCCCAGGTGACGGGCAGACGGCCGGCAGGGCTGGTCTTGCCCACCAGCAGGTTGGCCGTAGACCATCCACCTTCATCGCCCGGCCACCACATCTCGAGGACGGCCTTGACTTTGTCGACCCAGGGCAGGGCAACTGGCTGGCTGGTGTTGAGCACGACGATGGTGTTGGGGTTGACCGCGGCCACCTCTTCAACAAGCTTGTTCTGCTCGCCAGGCAGACCGAAGACCGGTTGAAGGCGGGTCCAGAGGAAGACCACCGCGACCTTGGCGCTTTTCGCGGCGGCGATGGCGGCCTCGTGATCGGCCTTGCGCTGCTCAGGGGTATACCAGTTGAGGCGTACTTGAACAGGTGAGTTAGAGCTGTCGGGGCTGGTCGTGATCTCGATCGCGTTGGGTCCGGCGGTCAGTTCAACGGCGCGACGCACATTGTCGATGCCGTCGGTTGTGGGAATGGCGTTGTCCTGGTTGGCTTGCAGGATGTCGCCATGAACACATCCCTGACAGACGCCGGTCTCGGCCAGCCGTTTGCCTTCCAGGAAGATTTTCGCGTTGGTGCCCATGGCCTGGAGATAGAGCCAATACGTGCCGGCATGAGGCGGGGTGAGTGAGCCCTTCCAGACAACGGTCGAGTTAGGCGGCAGTGCCTTGTCGCCCGTGAAGTCGAGCTGGGAGTCAACCTGGACCGCGCCGGAAACCGTTCGCTCGAGCCCCGGTTTGCCTTCGTGGCTGAAGGCGGAGGCCGGAATGGTTGACCCGGTCATATCGTCGTCCACGGCAAAGCGGATGTTGGCATTGCCGGTGATCTGCTTGAGGGCCGCGTAAGGCCCGACCTGACGTTGAGGCAGGCCGACCGAGCGTTCGCCGTTGATCCCGATCGAATCGACCTGTCCCGCTGTAGGGCCGATGAGAACCACCGAATCGAGATCGGCTGCCTTCAAGGGAAGTACGCCGCCTTCGTTCTTCAAAAGCACAGCGGCTGCTTCGCCGGTCTCCTCGATGATTTTCGCGTTGGCCTCGATGGACTGTGCGGTGACGTCGTGCTTCGATTCGCCGTCAAGATATCCAAAGCGAACGATCTCATAGAGGACGCGGCCTGCAGCGCGAGTGATGACCGCCTCATTGACTGTGCCGTCCTTGAGGGCCTCGGTCATCTTTTTGGGGTCCAGCTTGCGGCCGAAGTCGCCCGTGCGGAAGCGCTCGGGAGTTGGCTCCTCGGGAATGTGGCCACCGAACATACTCTCCGCCACGTCATCATTGTTGCGTGCTGGAGGTGGAGCAGACACGGGCAGCAAGTCAAAGAATGACGGGATGTGAAAGCCGCCTGGATCGGGCGACGGTTCGCCGGGCATCTCCATATCCAGGCCGGCGTTGATGAAGTTGACAGCGTGCAGCGCGCCCCAATCCGAAGTCACGAATCCCTTGAATCCGATCTCGTCGCGCAGGATCTTGGTCAGCGTAGAGTCGTTACCGCAGGCAAATGTGCCGTTGACGTGGTTGTACGAGCACATGATCGATGAGACGCCCGCATGGACAGCCGCATCGAAGGGCGCCACGTAGATTTCGTGCAGCGTTTGATCGTCGACGAAGATGTTGCCGCTCTCTGAGTCATAGGCCACATAATGCTTGATCTGCGCCATGACGTGCTGCGACTGAATGCCCTTGACCTCGGCAACCCCCATCTCTGCGGTCAGGAAAGGGTCTTCGCCGAAGGTGTTGAAGCCGCGGCCGAACTGCAGATCTCGGTCGATATTGACAAAGGGCTGCAGAGAGACGTCGATGCCCAGCGCGCGGTCTTCGCGGCCAATCACCAGGCCATTCTGCTCGGCCAACTGTCGGCTGAAGGTGGCGGCCACACCCATAGTGGCGGTTTCGCCCTGCGAGGGATGGCGCGTGAGCACGCCGGGAGGCCCGTCGGCGAAACGCATCCCTGGAATGCCGAGGCGCGGAATGCCGGCCAGGTAGCCGGCCTGGCCCTGGTAAACCGCCGGATCCTCATGTTTGCCGTGGATTAGCGTCAGCTTTTCCTGGAGCGTCATCTGGCTCAGTAGCTTGTCGACCCTCGCGTCGCCTGTAACCACCGGCACGCTCTGCCCGAGCGCCAACCCCGCGCTCAGTCCCAAAACTGTCCCCAGCACAACCGAAATGGCCGTGCGGAATGTTGTCGTTGTTTGCAATGAATCCACCCTGTAAGCGCTTTGCTTACTCTCTGGACGGATGAACAGGCCGCCGGGACGCAGGCTCTTTTCAGTCGGGCAATGGCAGTTGGGAATCGAGTCCGAGGGCGATCAGGTCGGCGCGAAGGCGCTTGACGGTGGAAAACTCAATAGCCTGCATGCCCAGAGCACGCGCGGCCTCGATGTTGGCCAGTTTGTCGTCGATGAAGAGCGTCTCTTCGGGCGGCGTGCCGAGTTCAGTGAGCGTGTGGCGATAAATGGCCGGGTCGGGCTTGACGACACCAACCTGACAACTCCATACCAGCACGTCGAAGCGACGAATCCAATCGAACTCCCGCTCCACGCTGGCCAGCACATCGTCACCCATGTTCGAGAGGATGGCAGTGAGCAGGCCGCGCTGCTTGAGCGCGAGTTGCCAGGTCAGCATGGCGGGGTTCTGAGCGGTCCAGAGGCGTACATCCCAGCGATTCAGCTCTTCGACTGTCTCCTGATTCGGCGGCATCCCGGCGTCGCGAAGGAACTTTTGCCAGAATGCGATACCGGTGAGCTTGCCTTCGTCATACGCGGGCCGGTCGGCCCAATAGCGGGGCTCGAATTGGTCCTTAGGCAATCCGGTAATCCGCAGAAGAGCATCGTAGGCCTTTTGATCCGGCTGCCCGGTCAATACCATTCCATAGTCGAAGACAACTGCGCGCAGAACCAATCTTCCCTCCTTACATTCTCAGTTCGCCCGTGTAATGTTGAAGCGGGACGCCTGCCTCTATTGTGGCACCTGCGGTACGGCAGCTTTTTCTAAATCCTGATGGGGAAGAGCACCATGCGCTTTTCGCGAAGAACAAACTGGAATACGGAGGAGAGCGAGCTGGCGCGGGCGCACCGGCTACGCGTCGCGGCCGGGCTGCCGACTGCCGACCTGACGGCATCGAACCCTACGCGCTGCGGCTTTGAATACTCGCCGGAGCTACTCGCGGCCATGGCTGATCCACGCGCGCTCGACTACGATCCGCAACCACGCGGCTTGGCGCGGTCGCGCGCGGCGGTCTGCGCATACTATGCGGATCACGGCGTTTCGCTCAAGCCCGAACAGATCATTCTCACGACCAGCACCAGCGAGGCCTACAGTTTTCTCTTTCGCGTGATCTGCGATCCGGGCAGCGAGATTCTGGTCCTCCAGCCAGGCTATCCGCTCTTCGACTTCCTCGCGGTGCTGGACGATGTGCAACTGAAGGCCGCTCCGCTGGTTTACGACCAGGGCTGGCAGATCGATCCAGAGGGACTGAGGCGAGCCATTACGCCCCTCGCGCGCGCCATCGTCGTGGTGAATCCCAACAACCCGACTGGCCACTTTACCAAGCCGTGGGAGGCCGAAGAATTGGCTCGGCTCTGCCGGAAGTTCGATCTCGCGTTGATTGTTGACGAAGTTTTTCTCGACTACAGCTTCGGGCCAACAGCCGCAAGTTTTGCCGCGGGGCTTGAGGGTGTTCCGGTCTTCGTGGTGAGCGGGCTGAGCAAGATTGCCGGGCTGCCGCAGATGAAGGCTGCGTGGATTGTGACCACCGGACCTGAGTCCCGCGCTGCTCTGGATCGCCTGGAGGTCGTCGCCGACACGTTTCTCTCGATGAACGCGCCTGTACAGTGGGCACTGCCGGCATGGCTGGAGGGCCGCGCGCCGATTCAGCAGCAGATTCGCGCGCGGGTCGCCGCCAACCTGGCTGAGCTGGACCGGGGGCTTGCCAGGCTGCCTGAAGTGAACCGTCTTGAGGTCGAAGGCGGGTGGTATGCGGTCGTGCGCATTCCGGCTCTCGGACCGGACGAAGAGACGGTGCTGGAGCTGCTGGAGCGCGGCGTCTGGGTGCATCCCGGCTACTTCTTCGGGATGGCGGACTCGGGCTGGCTGGTGGTGAGTTTGCTGGCGCCAGAGGAAGAATTCAGCGTCGGCGTTTCGCGGTTGGTGGGTTACTTGCTGGGGCGACAAGGAACCTGCGCCCCGCGCGATTGAATGCTTCGCTTCTCACATTCCGCGCAGGAAAGGATTGCTCTTGCGTTCCACGCCGATGGTGGTGGCGGGACCGTGGCCGGTGAGGACGCGGGTTTCATCGGGCAATGCAAGCAGGCGGCACTGAATGGAATCAAGGATCTGGTCGTAGTCGCCCCCGGGCAGGTCTGTGCGGCCGATGCTGCCGGCAAAAAGCGTGTCGCCGGCCACCAGCAGCTTGAGCGGGGCAAAGTGGAGACAGACCGAGCCTTGGGTGTGGCCGGGAGTGTGGAGGACCTGAGCGGGGTAGCGTTCCAGGCCGACCAAAAGGCCGTCGGCCAGGCTCTCATCGGGCGGAGCGGTCTCGGGTGTCTTGATGCCGAGCCAACTGGCCTGCTGGTTCATCATTCGCAGCAGCGGCAAGTCGTTCTCGTTGAGCAGAATGGGCGCTCCGGTAAGTTGCTTGAGACGGAGCGCGCCGCCGACGTGATCGATGTGGGCGTGGGTGATGAGAATCTGTTTAAGCTTGAGACCTAGTTCGTTGATGCGCCGATGAATTCGGTCAACCTCGTCGCCGGGATCGATTACGATAGCTTCCCCAGCCTCCGAGTCACCAAGCAGCGTGCAATTGCAGGCAAGCGGGCCAACGGCAAAGGTTTCCAAGATCATGGTTACATTTTACAGGCGATTTGACTTCCCGTCCTTCGCTCATTGATGAAGCTGTCAAGACAGCGGGACGGAGCCTCCGACGGTTGACGAGTTAATTACCTGCAAGGTACAGGGTATTTTGCAAGTGGCTCAGGTTTTGAAAATATGAAGGGGGGTAGGGGTAGGCCTCTTTTTCACTCTGGACCGGGCCGACCGTTATAAACGGGCGACCCAGACTCAGCGTAGCAGGATGCGGAGAAATAATCCGCAAACTCGGCAGAGGTAAAGTTCTAGCCAAAGATATTTGAAATTTGACCCCACCGGTCGTCGGTCCGATGATCTTGTTGTCAAGACGAGAACACGGGAGGGCGACCGGTGGAGACTTTCACAAGGCTGTTTGGTACCCT